>NZ_BAAJYS010000205.1:0-6674 GCF_057543315.1 Acidovorax sp. KPB24-07 | reverse complement strand
GTGGTGGGCAACAAGCTGCGCGTCAAGCTCGAGGCCATCGACAAGCGCCAGAAGCTCGTCGCCGTGAGCGACATCCCGAACCTGCTGGAGGTGAGCAGCACCCACAACAGCCGCGCCGACTCGTGGGCCTTCGTGGTCACGGCCCTGCGCGAGGGCAATGCCAAGCTGGCCATCCAGGTGCAGCAGGGCGCGGGCGCGCCGCTGCTGACGATCACCCCGCCGCTGGTCAGCATCACGATCCGAAAGCCGGTGTCGCTGCCCGATGCCGCCTCCGAGGCAGGCATGCTGATGCGCCTGTTTTTGGCCGAGGCCCCGGCGCCACAGACGTGGCGCGACACCGGCGTGAAGGACATCGAGGACGCCAAGCAGGGCATGCGCATGATGCGGCGCGTGCTCCACAACCGGCTCGCTTCGGGCAAGCCGCAGGACTTCGGCGCTCCCAATGCGCGCAGCCTGACGGACATCGTGCGCGCCAGCGCCCATGGCGTGCAGTTCAAGGGATTCGACCAGTATCCCCGGCTGGGCGGCGGCCAGGAGAAGGTGATCAACGGGGTGCTGGCACTCGTCAACGACGCCACCAACCTGCGCTGGAACACCCAGTACACGGCCTTCTACAACGCAGCGCTCGAGGTGGCGACGGAGGGCCTTGCGCCCGACCCCAGCCCGACCGGCCTCTTCGGCTGGCGCACCGCCGGCTCGGGGGCGCCGTCGCGCGAGTTCAGCGAGTTCAAGACCTCGGGCGGCAACACGTTCTTTACGCACGCCACCCAGCGGGTCCGCCCCTGAAACAAGAGCGCGCGGGGCGCGGGCCGTTCAGCGCTCAATCATCTCCCGCACCTTGGCGGCCAGCGCGCCCACGTCGAAGGGCTTGGTGATCACCTCCATGCCGTATTCCAGCAGGCCGTTGCCCACGGCCGCATTCTCGGCATAGCCGGTGATGAACAGCACCTTGAGGCCGGGGCGCGTCACCCGGGCGGCATCGGCCACCTGGCGGCCGTTCAGGCCGCCGGGCAGCCCCACGTCGGTGAGCAGCAGGTCCACGCGGCGCCCGGACTGCAGCACGTGCAGGCCGGCCGGTCCGTCGCCCACCGAGACGACCCGATAGCCCAGGTTTTCCAGTTCTTCGGCGATGAGCCCGCGGATGATGGACTCGTCCTCGATGACCAGCACCACCTCGCCCTCGCCGCGGTGGCCGTCGATGGCCGGCAGCTCGGGCACCTCGGCATCGGCGTCGCCCAGGTAGCGCGGCAGGTACAGGCACATGGTGGTGCCCTCGCCGGGCACCGAATAGATGCGCACCTGCCCGCCCGACTGGCGCACGAAGCCGTACACCATCGACAGGCCCAGGCCCGTGCCCTGCCCCATGGGCTTGGTGGTGAAGAAGGGGTCGAACGCGCGCGCGGCCACGTCGGGCGCCATGCCTGCGCCGGTATCGGTCACGCACACCGAGATGTACTGGCCCGGCGCCAGCTCGCGTTCGGTGGCGGCGCGGTCGTCCAGCCACTTGTTGGCGGTCTCGATGGTCAGCCGCCCGCCGTGGGGCGACATGGCGTCGCGCGCGTTGATGCACAGGTTGAGCACCGCGTTCTCCAGCTGCGACGGATCGACCCGGGTGAGCCACAGCCCCCCCGCGCCGACGACCTCCACCTCCACGCCCGGGCCCACCGTGCGGCGCACCATCTCCTCGATGCTGCCGATGAGCCGGTTGACGTCCACCGGCTTGGGATCCAGCGTCTGGCGGCGCGAGAAGGCCAGCAGGCGCTGGGTGAGGGACGCGGCGCGGCGCACCGAGGCCTGCGCCATGCCGATGTAGCGCTCGGCGTTGTCGAACTTCTGCAGCGCGATGCGCTTTTCCAGCACCTGCAGGCTGGCGCTCATGGCGCCCAGCAGGTTGTTGAAGTCGTGCGCGATGCCGCCGGTCAGCTGGCCGATGGCCTCCATCTTCTGCGCCTGGCGGTACTTGGCCTCGACCTCCATCAGCTCGTGCGTGCGCTGTGCCACCGCCTGCTCCAGCGACTCGTTGACCTCGCGCAACTGGGCCTCGGTGCGTGCGCGCTCGGCGGCGGTGCGCGTGCGGGCGGCCACCTCGCGCATGAAGGCGATCTCCTCGCCCGTCCACTCGCGCACGTGCTCGTGGTGGGCGAACAGCATGGCCACCAGCTGGCCGTGCTCCACCACCGGCATGTTCATGAAGGCGCGGGCGCACAGGCCCTCCAGCGCCGGGGCCCGATCGCGGGTGCGGGCGTCGCCGCGCACGTCGGCCACGCACACGGATTCGTCGCGCGCCAGGTCGTCCAGGAAGCCGCCGAAATCGGGCAGGTGCAGCACCGGCGCGAGCGGATCGCAGCCGGGCGCCATCCAGTCGTGGTGCACATGCACGGCCTGCGCGGCGGCATCCACCGCGCCATAGCCCGCGCGGCTGACCTTCAGGGTGCGGCCCAGGGTTTCGGCCGCGGCCAGGCAGACGGCGTCCACGCTGTCCAGCGACCGCAGCTGGTCGGAAAACCGTGCCAGCGCCTCGCGCCGCGCCTCGGCCGCCATGCGCTCGGTGATGTCCACGCCCTCCACGAAAATGCCGGTCACCGCGCCAGCGGCATCGCGGATCGGCTGGAAGACGAAGTCCACGTACAGCTCGTGCTCCGGCCCGCCCTGCTCGGCCTGGCGGACGTAGCGGGCGGCATGCGCCGTCAGGGCTTCTCCGCTGCCATAGACCCGGTCCAGCAGCTCGACGTAGCCCTGCGTGGTCGCATCCGGAAGCGCCTGCGCCACGGTCAGGCCCAGCAGCGGCCGATCACCCACGAGCCGCAGGTAACCGGGGTTGGCCAGCACGATGCGGTGCTCGGGGCCCTCCAGCATGGCCATGAAGCTGGGCGACTGCTCGAACAGATGGGCGAAGCGTTCGCGCTCGCCCTTGAGCTGGCGCTCGGCCTGGACCTTGGCGGTGGTGTCCACCACCAGCGCGAGCACGCCCGCGGGGCGTCCGCTCCCGTCGAGCAACGGCGAGTAGTCGAGGTTGATCCACACCGGCTCGGCACGCCCGTTGAGGTTCAGTACGAAGGGCTGGTCGCGGTAGCTCAGGGTGCCGCCGGCCAGGACGGTCTTCACGACGTGGCGGTTGAACTGCTCCGCCTCGGGCCAGGCATCGCCGATGTTGCAGCCCAGGAGCTGCGGATGGCGCTGGCCCGAGAAGGCCGCATAGGCGTCGTTGTAGAGCAGCACGCCGGACTCGCCCCACAGCGTGGCCATGGGCACGGCGGCGTGCAGCATGGTGGAGATGGCCCATTGCATGGGGGCCGGCCAGGCGGCCAGGGGGCCGAGGGGCGTGGCGGCCCAGTCATGGCGGGCGATGCGCTGCGCCATCTCGCCGCCGGAGGCGAGGAACGAAGGGGGGTGGGTGGGGATGCCGCTGGACATGGCACGGTTTCCTATCGATCGAAAGCGACCCGCCCAACACCCGGCGGGGCCGGATTGCGACCCGTCATACGAAAGCTCCTTTTTGCTGTTTTGCTCCTGAATTCATAGCGATATGCCCTAGTATTTATTGCGGTGACCGGCATTTTCAATGGGGTTATCCATGCCGCACCGAAAAAGAAGATCCAGCCCTGGTGGCGGGGTTCCGGGCGCGCTCAGTGGCGCGCAGCCGGGCGTTTGGGGGGCGGCACCTCCGGTTCGTCGCCACCGAAGATGCGGCGCAGGGTCTCACCGATGCGGGCGCCGATGGCCGTGCCGACGCCCGGCGCCACGGCCGTGCCCACGGCCGCCCCGGCCAGCGCGGCCGGCGGAAGGGTCAGCGTGGTGTCGTCCATGGTGCCGCCGAATTCGAGTGGAATGCCCACCACGCCATCCACCAGGTCCACGGCCACGTGGCCGCTCACCCGCCGGTTCTGCAGCACCGCGTCGCCCGTGGCCGTGAGCACGCCGGAGGTCGCCTTGAGGTCGCTGTAGCGCACGATGGTGCCGCCGCGGTCCGCCTCGGTGCGCACCACGCCTTCCAGGCTGTCGAGCTGCGTGGTGCCGCCGCGCTGGGTGCCCACGGTCTTCACGGCCCGCTCCAGGTCGAAGGTGAGCAGGCGGGCGCGAGCCACGGTGAAACGGGTGCGGGTGTGCAGGGCCTGCACCGCCTCGGCCGGGTCGGCGCCTTCGGCGATCAGGTCGGTGTGGCCGCTGGCCTTGCCGGCCACCACGGCGCGGCGCTCGAAGGCGGCCATGACGCCCTCCACATCGACGCCGGTGAAGTCGATGGCACCCGTGACGCGGTAGCGGCCGTTGATCTCCTGCAGGCGCAGGGTGCCCTGCTCGGTGCGCCCGCCGGCGGACACGTCGGCCCGCCAGCGGTCCTCGGTGCCCTCGCGTGCGAGGGCCATGCGCGTGGGCACGGGTGCACCGGTGCGCTCCAGCCAGGCCTGGCGGGGCCGCCATGCGGTGTCGAATTCGGCGCTGCCGGCATAGACGAGCGTGCGGCCGTTGCGGCCGATCCAGCGCACGCCCTGCCAGTCGGCCCGCTCCACCGGGACGGGGGCCAGGGTGAACGGCAGGGAAGACCCGGCGTCGCCATCGGTGGGCCGCACCTGGAACTCCGAGAGCGAGGCCTGGGGAATGGTGGCGTTCTCCAGCTGCAGGTCGGTCAGCGCCAGGCGCCGGTGCAGCAGGTCGCCCCAGCGCACGCCGGCCGACAGGCGCTCGGCGCTCAAGGGGGCTTCCTGTTCGGTGCGCACGTCGCGCAGCTCCACGCGCGGCGAAGGAAACAGAGACCAGTGCAACTGGCCGACCTTGACCGGCACGCCCAGCCGCTCGGTCGCGGCATCGCCCGCGCGGCGGGCCAGCTCGGCCTCGGACGGCCACCAGATCGCCAGGGCGCCCGCGCACGCCATCGCCACGGCAGTGGCGCCCAGGGCAATCCAGCGGAAGCGGTGGCGCGGCATGTGCGTCAGAAAGGTTCGAGAGGGTATGAAGAGCCCAGGCGGGGGGGGCGGGACGGTGCTGCGGTACCGAAGGGCTACGTTATCGCAGGGGCCGGCTGCGGCAGGTCGGCTCTGTCCTACGTGGCTGTGGGCCCAGGGGCCGAAACGCGGTACCCGGTCCTCGGCGGAACGGGCGGGCATTGACCCTAAACTCGCCCACGCGCCACCGGCCGTTCCCCCATCCAGATGGCACCCGCACGCCGCGGTGCCCATACCCTTTCAGGAGACCTTCCCGTGACTTCCCCCTACTTTCCCCGCTGGCGGGTGACCACCGCCGCCCAGGGCGCCGTCGTCGCCCCCGACGAACGCCTGCCCTGGGGGCAGACGGCCGTGATGGGCGTGCAGCACGTGATCGCGATGTTCGGCGCCACGGTGCTCGCGCCCATCCTGATGGGGTTCGATCCCAACGTGGCCATCCTGATGAGCGGGCTGGGCACGCTGATCTTCTTTCTCATCACCGGCGGGCGGGTACCGAGCTACCTGGGCTCCAGCTTCGCCTTCATCGGCGTGGTCGTGGCCGCATCGGGCTACGCCGGCCAGGGCCCCAACGCCAACATGGCCGTGGCGCTGGGCGGCATCGTCGCGTGCGGCCTGGTCTACACCCTGATCGGCGCGCTGGTGCAGGCCATCGGCACCGGCTGGATCGAGCGTTTCATGCCCCCCGTGGTGACCGGTGCGGTGGTGGCGGTGATCGGGCTGAACCTGGCCGGCATTCCCATCAAGAACATGGCGGCCAACAACTTCGAGAGCTGGATGCAGGCGGTCACCTTCGTGTGCGTGGGCCTGGTGGCCGTGCTCACGCGGGGCATGGCGCAGCGCCTGCTGATCCTGCTGGGGCTGATCGCCGCCAGCGGGGTCTATGCCGTGTTCACCAACCTGCTGGGCTGGGGCAAGCCGATCGACCTGTCGGCCCTGGCCTCCGCCCCCTGGCTGGGCCTGCCGCAATTCACGGCGCCGGTGTTCAGCGGCCCGGCCATGCTGCTGATCGCGCCCGTGGCCGTCATCCTGGTGGCCGAGAACCTGGGCCACATCAAGGCCGTGACGGCCATGACGGGCCAGAACCTGGACCGCTACATGGGCCGCGCCTTCATCGGCGACGGCATCGCCACCATGGTGAGCGGCAGCGCGGGCGGCACGGGCGTGACCACCTATGCCGAGAACATCGGCGTGATGGCCGCCACCAAGATCTACTCCACCGCCGTGTTCCTGGTGGCGGGGCTGATCGCGCTGCTGCTGGGCTTCAGCCCGAAGTTCGGCGCGCTGATCCAGGCGATTCCGCTGCCGGTGATGGGCGGCGTCTCCATCGTCGTGTTCGGCCTCATCGCCGTGGCCGGCGCCAAGATCTGGGTGGACAACCGGGTGGACTTCTCGGACAACAAGAACCTCATCGTGGCGGCCATCACGCTCATCATCGGCACGGGGGACTTCACGCTGAAATTCGGCGACTTCGCGCTGGGCGGCATCGGCACCGCCACCTTCGGCGCCATCGGCCTCTACGCGCTGCTGAACCGCCGGCGCTGACCCCTGCCGCAGCGGGCGCCGGGCCGCCGGTGCGGCCTCAGCGCCGCACCAGCGTCCAGACCAGTTCCAGCCCCGCGGCCAGCAGATCGAAGCCTTCGCCCGCGCCGGTCAGCCGTTCCCGCTCCATCTCGCGCCGCTCGCGCGAACGCACGCGCTCCAGGGCCACCAGCGCATCGGCCACGTCGGAGGGCC
>NZ_BAAJYS010000204.1:0-6678 GCF_057543315.1 Acidovorax sp. KPB24-07 | reverse complement strand
TTTTTTGAAGCCGGAAAGCACCCGAGAGTGCTTTCGGCCGACTGACACGTCGCTCTTGCAGCCTTTGTAAAGGCCCAGCACGGCATGGCAGTCTTTTGCAGCGGCGAAGCTTAACGCTTGGAGAACTGCTTGGCGCGGCGTGCAGAACGCAGACCGACCTTCTTCCGTTCGACTTCACGTGCATCGCGGGTCACGAAGCCGGCTTGGCTCAGTGCGGGCTTCAGCGTTGCATCGTAGTCGATCAGGGCGCGGGTGATCCCGTGGCGGGTGGCACCGGCTTGGCCGGATTCACCGCCGCCGTGCACGTTGACCTGGATGTCGAAGGTTTCGACATGGTTGGTCAGCGCGAGCGGCTGCTTGGCGATCATGATCGAGGTTTCGCGGCCGAAATACTGCTGAATGTCTTTGCCATTCACAGTGATCTTGCCGGAACCCTTCTTGAGAAACACGCGGGCGACGCTGGACTTGCGACGGCCGGTGCCATTGTTCCATTCACCAATCATCTCAAGGCTCCTTAGATTTCCAGCGCCTTGGGCTGCTGGGCGGTGTGGGGATGCTCAGCACCGCCATACACCTTGAGTTTCTTGATCATCGCGTAGCCCAGGGGACCCTTGGGCAGCATGCCTTTGACCGCCTTTTCCAGCGCGCGGCCGGGGTGCTTGGCTTGCATGTCGCGGAAGTTCGTGGCCGTGATACCGCCGGGATAGCCCGAATGGCGGTAGTACACCTTGTCCAGGGACTTGGTGCCGGTGACCTTGAGTTGAGCGGCGTTGATGATGACGATGAAGTCACCGGTATCGACGTGAGGCGTGTAAATGGCCTTGTGTTTGCCGCGCAAACGGAGAGCAACTTCGCTGGCTACTCGTCCGAGGACCTTGTCGGTCGCGTCAATCACAAACCACTCGTGCACGACCTCAGCGGGCTTTGCGCTGAAAGTAGACATGAGTTTCTCTTTTCAAAGAACGGGGGTTTGTCGGTCCTTTTCCACGGTCGGTGCATCTCTGAAGGAAGCCTCTTAGGTGGTGTGAATGCTCCGCCGCGGGACCAAAAAAGCGCTGCGAAGCCCGCCATTATACGAAGCGACGGGAAAATGCCAAGGCAGGGCTATTGGGACAGCATCGTGCGGCGGCGTTCTTCGGCTTCCAGCCGGCGCCGATTCTCGACGCACAGCGGGTGGTTGGCCACCGCCGCGTTCTGGCATTGCTGGTGGATGCACATCGGTCGGGCGATGAATCCGGCGTTGGCGCACGCTTCGTCCGGCCCTGCCACGCGTGCGACCGCCGGTTTGGGCGTGGCGGCCAGAACCGGCGCAGGCTCGGGCGATGCAGGCGCTTCCGCAGCCACGGCCGCAGGCGTGGGCTCGGCCACCTTGCGAGGAACAGGCTTGGGCCGTGGTGCCGATGCAACGACGAATGCGGGCGCTGCGGCCACCGAGGCTGCGGATGCGGCCGGCAGAGCCGGTGCGGTGGCCGCTTCATCGACCACGGGGATCAATTCGGCGGGTGCAGAGGCCACCGGCGCTGGCGGCTCGGCCAGTTCCGTGATGATCTGGTCTTCTGGGGTGTACTTGGTGGGATGGGGCGTGTCGCGCGAGGCGTTCCACCACAGTCCGGCAGCGACCACAGCCATAGCCACCACGCCGGCGCTCGCCCAAAGCAAGGGACGGCGGCGCACGCCAGCGACTGCCGATGCCGGGGCCTCCTCGCCCGCAGCCTGGCTTCGGCGGGTCTTCGGACGCCCCAGCCTTTCTGGATGCTGAGGACGACGCTCCTCGAAAACCGTATCGCCACCTGTCACGGTATCTGCCACCTCTTGTCCTCCATCCATGAAAACCGTGTCCTGCCCATCGGACACCACGGTGTCGCCAGCCTCCTGCCGATCGATGTGCAACTGCGCACCCGTGTCCACCGTCGGCGCCTCCACCGCAGCGGCCAGAGGCGCAGGCAAGGGTACGCCCACCGCCGGCAGAGGCACGGAGGTGATGTCGATCATGGGCACCGCCACGCCCGTACCACGCCGGTCGGCCGGCTCCACCCAGATATCGCCCAGCTCGGCGCGGAAATCGAACTGGTCGATGCCCTCCGGCGGAGCGACCATGTCCATGGTGCGCAGGAATTCGTCGATGCTCTGGGGACGCTCGTCCGGCCGCAGCGCCAACGCCTGCGAAATCGCGGCCACGAAGGGCGTGGAATATTCCACACCGAACTGTCGCCGCACGGTCTTGGCCACCCGTGAGAACGGCACCATGCGGTCGCGGATCGACCGCAGCGTGGCCGGCAGCGGCGTGTCGTTGCACAGGCTGCCATGCACCACGGCGCCGAGGGCGTAGAGATCACTCCACGGACCCTGCCGTAGATCGCTCTCGCCGTCGTTGTACTGCTCGATGGGCGCGTAATTGACCTTCAGGACCGCCGTGTGCTGGTGCCCGTGGTCGCTGATCGCATGGCGTGCAGCCCCCAGGTCCAGCAGCACGGGAGGGCCGCTGTCCTGCAGGAAGATGTTGTCGGGCGAAATGTCGCGGTGCAGCGTCTGGCCGTCGTGCAGCACGCGCAGCGCGCTCAGCACCGACCACAGCATCTTGCGCAGCCAGGCCTCGGGCGGCGGCGTGCGCATGTGCGCGCGGGCCTGCTTGAGCGTCATGCCCGTGTAGAGCGGCATGACCATGTAGGCGGTGTGATTGGCTTCCCAGAAGCGAAAGACCTTCACCAGCGAGGGATGGTCGAACTGGGCAAGCAGCCTGGCCTCGCTCACGAACGAGGCCAGCCCCGCCTGGAAGGATTGCTCCTGGGTGGAAGACCGCACCCACAGCGACCTGCCCTGCGCGCGCGCCGCCAGCGCCGACGGCATGTATTCCTTGATGGCCACGAAGCGCAGGAGCGAATGGTCGAATGCCTTGTAGACCATGCCGAACCCGCCCACCCCCAGCAGCGAAAGCACCTCGAACTCTCCCAGACGCGTCCCGGCCGGCAGGGCGTCGACGTGGTGGACGTCGGTCGGGGGTTCGGTGCTGGTGATGGCGGACATGGTGACGGCTGGGCTTTCGGGCGGCAATGGTGCACCAGCAACGGCGCACCCGGCAACGGACAAGTGGATGGATTGCAACACATTGGCCGAAGCCGCCATCATGCAGCAAGCCCGCTCCCTGGCGGCAACAAGGCGCCCGGCGACTGCTCCAAGCCATCGCCCCGGCAGCGCCCCGGCCCCCACTGCGCCACGATGAAGCGGGCACGATCACGCGGCACCGGGCGGTGCGTGGTTACCATTGGCCCCATCATGTTCAGTTACCGCCACGCCTTCCATGCGGGCAACCACGCCGATGTGCTCAAGCACACGGTGCTGATTGCCACTTTGCAACACCTTACGCAGAAAGACGCAGCGCTCACCGTGCTGGACACCCATGCCGGCGCCGGCCTGTTCCGCCTGGACGGCGACTACGCCGCCACGAGCGGAGAGGCGGGGGACGGCATCCTTCGCCTGGTACCGCCTGCCGTGCTCAAAGAGCCCCTGGCGCCCGCGCTGCAAGCCTATGTCGACATGGTCGGCGCCTTCAACCAGGGCAACGTGACGCGGGTCTATCCCGGCTCGCCCTTCATCACGCAGCGCCTGCTGCGCGACCGCGACAAGCTCAAGGTGTTCGAATTGCACCCGACCGACCTGCGCGCGCTGGCCGGCAACGTGGCCCAGCTGGAGGCCGGCCGCCAGGTGGCGGTGCTGCATGAGGACGGCTTCGAAGGCATCAAGAAATTCCTGCCCCCACCGGCCCGCCGCGCTCTCGTGCTGTGCGATCCCAGCTATGAAATCAAGAGCGACTACGGGCGCGTCCTGGACATGGCCGCAGACTCGCTCAAGCGCTTTGCGACGGGCACCTATGCCGTCTGGTACCCGATCATTCCCCGGCCCGAAGCCCATGACCTGCCACGGCGGCTCAAGACGCTGGCCACCAAGGCCGGCAAGTCGTGGCTGCATGCCACGCTCACCGTGAAATCGAGCAAGGTGACGGGCGCCGCGGACGGACAGGCCCGCCGCCCGGGGCTGCCGGCCAGCGGCATGTTCCTGATCAATCCGCCGTTCACGCTGAAAGCGGCGCTCAAGCCCGCACTGCCGCAGATGGCCGAGCTGCTGGCGCAGGATCACCACGCCTCGCACACGCTCGAGTCGGGCGGCTGAGCCCGCCCGCCTATTCGCCAGAGGCTGGCAGCGGGCTGGCCTGCGACAGGCCGGAAACCGAGGCATCGGGGCACTGCGCCGCGGCGTCTTCCGGCGCCTGGGAGACCACGACCGGCTTGGTGCCCAGCCCCAGCAACCCCAGCGCCCCGGCGGCGGCGCGGCTCACATCGATGATGCGGCCGGGCGAGTGGGGCCCTCGGTCGTTGATGCGCACCTGCACGGCGCGGCCGGTCACCAAGCTGCGCACGCACACGCGCGTGCCGAAGGGCAAGGTGCGGTGGGCAGCAGTGAATTCGTTCATGTCGAAGCGCTCCCCGCTGGCCGTGCGGCGGCGGTGGAACCGGGCCCCGTACCAGGAGGCCAAGCCTTCCTGCACGAACGCATCGGCGGCATCGCTCTCGGAGGACGCATCCGTGTCCGACGGTTTGGAGGGCGCCTCACCCGCGATGGCCGGCGGGGGCTTCACAGGGGCCGATGCGCGGGGCGGCTGTGCTGGCGCCGGCAGGGGAATCAATGGCTTTTGCGTCGCCGCAATGGTGTCGTCGCCAGGCGCGGGCGCCTTGACCGCGCAGGCCACCAGGGCGCACGACAGCAGCGCGCCAGACAACAGCGCACCGAGGCGGCGGGGCAGTTCAGCGCTGGCAGCGCGTTTCGTAGGCGTCTTCAAAACGCTTCAGGTCCTTTCTTTCGCCTTCGGTCAGGTCCGTGCGGGCCCGCTTGGCGGTGAGAATGCGGCGCGACTCCCGGCATTGCTCGGCGTGGCGCGTGGCCTCTTCGCGGGAGGCCTGGGCTGCCACGCGCAGTTGCTGCTCCTGCTCCTGCCGCTGCTTGCGCGCCTCGCTCTGCTCCCTGAAATAGCGGGAGGAAGCGTCGGATTCCTCGTCGTGGCAGTCGCGCTGGTACTCCCGGCGCATGCCAGCATAGGCGTCGGGCTGAATGCCGGAGGAGCCTCCGCGCAGCGTGTCGCTCAGGGAGCGGCAACGGGCGCTCATGTAGCGCTGGTACGCCGGCCCTTCGGGCACGGAGCGCACCGGGGGCTCATAGCGCCACGCCGGAGGTGGTGCGACAGGCCCCGTGGCCGCCACCGACGTCGTCGTGCCGGAGGGACAGGGGCGCGACATCGTGAAGCTGTTGCCCGCGGCATCCCGGCAGACGTACCGCGTCTGGGCCCACGACGGGGCAGACGCCACGCAGCACAGGGTGGCGACCAACAGGGGAGCGAAGGCGGACGTCATGGATGGGCAGAAAAACGAAGGGGCGATATTACCGGAGTGGCCGCCGGCGTCTAAAGGCCCAGCCGGCGGCAGATCTCCAGCGTGGTGGCGCTCTGGTTCATCGTGTAGAAGTGCAGGCCCGGCACGCCACGGTCGCGCAGTTGCTCGCACAAGCCGGTGACCACGTCCAGGCCGAAGGCCTTTATGCTGGCCGTGTCGTCGCCAAAACCCTGCAGCCGCATGCGGATCCACCGTGGGATTTCGGCGCCGCAGGCGTCGGAGAAACGCATGAGCTGCGTGGAGCCCAGGATGGGCATGATGCCCGGCACCACGGGCACATCCAGCCCCAGCCGCCGCGTGTCGTCCACGAAGCGGAAGTAGGCGTCGGCATTGAAGAAGTACTGCGTGATGGCCGAGTGCGCGCCGGCTCGCACCTTGAGCGCGAAGGCCTGCAGATCGGCTTCGGGCGAACGGGCCTGGGGGTGCACTTCCGGGTAGGCGGCCACTTCCACGTGAAAGTCATCGCCCGTCTCCGCGCGGATGAAGGCCACCAGATCGCTGGCGTAGTGGAACTCGCCGCCCGCGCCGTAGCCGCTCGGCAGGTCGCCTCGCAGGGCCACCAGGCGCTTCACGCCCATGGCCTTGAGCGTGGCCAGCTGGCTGCGCACCGTCTCGCGCGTGGCGCCAATGCACGAGAAGTGCGAGGCCGCGCTCACGCCCTCCGCCAGAATCTCGCGCACGGTGGTGAAGGTGCCCTCCTGCGTCGAGCCGCCCGCACCGTAGGTGACGGAACAGAACTCGGGCCGCCGGGCATACAGCGCCTGCCGCACGGCACGCAGCTTTTCGGCCCCTTCGGGCGTCTTGGGGGGGAAAAATTCGAAACTGACGGGTAAGGGTGGATTGGAGGCAGTCATGCCGCCCTCCTTGCATGGACGAAGAATTCACGGTTGCCGTCGCCACCATCGATGGAACTGTCCATCCAGGCAGCCACCGTCAGGCCCAGTTCCGCGCAGCAGCCGCGGATGCGCTGCTCGACCACGGCGTAGAGCGCCACATCGCGCACGATGCCGCCCTTGCCCACCTGGCCGGGCTGCAGTTCGAACTGCGGCTTGACCAGCATGAGCAGGTCGCCGCCGGCCTTGAGCAGCGGCGCCACCGCCGGCAGGATGAGCGTGAGCGAGATGAACGACACGTCGCCCGTCACCAGGTCGAACACCGGGGTGATGTCCACCTGCTCCAGCCCTGCCCGGCGCCGGCGCACGGTGGGCAGGGCGCCCTCCGCGCGGGCCCCGCCCGG
>NZ_BAAJYS010000203.1:0-6692 GCF_057543315.1 Acidovorax sp. KPB24-07 | reverse complement strand
GAAGGGACGGGGGGCGTTCGCCTCGGGGTGCTCGTGCGCCGTCTCGCGGCGCCGGGCCTGGGCGCGGTAGCGGTCGATGGCCAGGTCCCGCGCCACGCAGCGCAGGAACGCGAGCGGATTGGCGATCTCGCCGGGCACCGGGCGCTCGAGCAACCGCACGCACAGGTCGTTCACGATCTCGCGCGGAAAGCACTCGTCCCCGAAGCGGTGCCGCAGCGACCCCACCAGGTCTTCGTAGTGCTTCACCAGGGCGGCCAGCAGGGGCTCGGGCGGCGGAGGAAGCGAGGCGGGGTGCGGCATGGAACGCCGATTATAAAAAGAGAATGGGAATGATTCTTATTGTTGTATTTTTGCCGTACTGCGGCGCTCCGGTGCCCCGCCGGGCGGCAGGGGCGCGTGGCCGGCCGGCTGCGGCCCTGCGGCGCAAAAGGCACAATCGCTCGTCCCACCGGGCCGCTCGCGCCCGGTCCCGTTGGAGCATGGAATGAGCAGCATCGACCTCGCAAGAATCAACGCCGAACTCGGCAAGGACGCCCAGGGCCTCGTGGACTGGGCCGTGGGCCTGGGCCGGCCCACCATCGTCACCACCAATTTCCGGCCGTTCGAGGCCGTCATCCTGCACATGGTCACGCGGGCCCGGCCCGACGTGCCGGTGGTGTGGATGGACAACGGCTACAACACCGAGGCCACTTACCAGTTCGCCGACGAGGTGACCCGGCAGCTCGGCCTGAACCTGTCGATCTACCTGCCACGCCGATCGCGCGCCCACCGCGAGGCCGTCGAAGGCCCGGTGCCCGCGCTCGACGATCCGCGGCATGCCGCCTTCACCGAAGAGGTCAAGCTCGAGCCCTTCGCCCGCGCGCTGCGCGAGACCGCGCCGCAAGTGTGGTTCACCGCGCTGCGCGCCACCGACACGGCCGTGCGCGCGCAGATGGACCCGGTGAGCATCAACCCCGACGGCCTGCTCAAGGTCGCACCGCTGCTGCACTGGTCGTCCAAGGACCTGTACGAATACCTCGTGGCCCACCAACTGCCCAACAACTTCGACTACGTGGACCCGACGAAGGGCGAGGACAACCGCGAATGCGGGCTGCATCTGGCGCACTGAGCGCATGGGCCCATAGCCGAAAGGGGCGTGCACTGCACGCCCCTTTTTTTTGTCCTTATCAACCGTAGGCCTGGGCTGACGCGTGCTGCCCCCGGATGACTACGCCTGCCCCGAGGGGGCACTTTTACAGTTCGTCCATCGCATCCAGCCAGGGTTCCAAACCGTCTCGGAGTGGAGGGCTGAAGCGAATAACCAAGAGGACTTGTGCCATGAATGAAGACACCGTCAAGGGAAACTGGAAGCAATTCACCGGCAAGATCAAGGAGCAATGGGGCAAGCTGACGGACGACGATCTTGACGTGGCAGCCGGCAAGCGCGACCAGTTCCTGGGCAAGCTGCAAGAGCGCCAGGGTCTGGCCAAGGATGCCGCCGAGAAGGAACTGAAGTCCTGGCAGGACCGCCACCCCGAATTCCGTTTCGACAAGTAAATCCCGGGCCTTTCCCACTTTTAAAAACCAGCGGTGTTCGCCGTGCTGCCACAAGGCAAATCGACAACCGCACCCCCCTACAGACATTGAGGAGAAAAATATGAAACACGCACGCAATCTTCTGGCCATCGTGGCCGCCGGCCTTCTCGCCACCAGCGGCATGGCCATGACCAAGGAAGAGCACAGCGCCGCCAAGGACCGCATCTCTGCCGACTACAAGACCAACAAGCAGAAGTGCGACAGCATGACGGCCAACGCCAAGGACGTCTGCATGAAGGAAGCCAAGGGCGCCGAGAAGGTCGCCAAGGCCGAACTGGAAGCCCAGTACAAGCCCAGCGACAAGGCCACCTACAAGGTGAACGAAGCCCGCGCTGACGCCGCCTACGACGTCGCCAAGGAAAAGTGCGATGACCAGCAAGGCAATGCCAAGGACGTCTGCGTGAAGGATGCCAAGGCCGCCCACGTGAAGGCCAAGGAAGACGCCAAGGTGGCTCGCGCCCAGGCCAAGCCTTCGGACAACATGGCCAAGAAGGACGCCAAGGTCGCCGAAGTGAAGAAGGACGCCGCTGAAGAAAAGCGCGAAGCCGAATACAAGGCCGCCAAGGAGCGTTGCGATGCCATGAACGGTGACGTCAAGGACAAGTGCGTTGCCGATCTGAAGCGCGTCTACAACCAGTAAAACAGGTTATGGCCACCCCCGCGTTCGGATGAACGGCTGGGGTGCCAAAAGCAAAAAAGGCTTCGCAGTGCGAAGCCTTTTTGCGTTGCGGCCGCCTCAGTGGGGGGCTGTTCGCTCAGCGCCACCGCATGAAACGCGCCCGTCCGGCGGCCTTGGCCTGGTAGAGCCCCTGGTCCGCGTCGCGCACCAATTGCTTTTCTGTCATTTCCGCCGTGGGCTGCAGGGCCGCCACGCCGATGCTCAAGGTGACGTGCGGGCCCAGGGGCGAAGCGCCATGGGGGAGGGCGGCATGGTCGAACGCCTGCAGCACCCGTTGGGCCACGACCTGCGCCTCGTCGCCCGTGGTGCCCGGCAGGAGCACCACGAACTCCTCGCCACCGTAGCGCATCGGCTTTTCATGGGCCCGGAACAACGCCCCCTGCAGCACGGTGCCGACCTGGCGCAGGCATTCGTCGCCGGCCTGGTGCCCGTGCATGTCGTTGTAGTGCTTGAAGTGGTCGATATCGATCATCAGCAGGGCCACGGATGCCTCCTGCCGGCGCGCCCGGCCCCACTCGGCGCTCAATGCCTCGTCGAACAGGCGGCGGTTGCCCAGTCCCGTGAGGGCATCCGTATAGGACAGCTCCGCCAGCGTGGCGTTCAGGCGCTGCAGTTGCAGCTCCGAGTGCTTTCGCTCCGTGATGTCCTGGAAGGCCCCGCTCAGCTGGACGATCCGGCCGTCCTGGTAGGTCGGCTCGCCCTGCGCGCGCACCCAGAGGTGTCGTCCCTTGTGCGAGATCAATTCCAGCTCCAGGTCCCACGGCGTGCCGTCTTCCATGCACCGCTGCACGGCCGCGCTGATGAGGGGGCGCGACGCTTCGGTGTAGTAGTTCAGCGCCTGCGACAGGTCCGGCGTGGTTTGCGGCTCCAGGTCGTGGATGCGGTAGACCTCGTCCGTCCAGGCCGCCTCGCCCGTGGCCGGATTCAGCGTCCAGCCTCCCACGCGTGCCATGGCCCCCGACTGCCGCAGCAGCAGGGCCGCGCGCGCCAGCGCCTCTTCGTCCAGCTTGCGCTGGGTGATGTCCATGAACGTGCCGATGACCTTGGAGGGCGCGCCCGTGGCGCTGCGCCGGATGACCTTGCCGCGGGAGAACAGCCAGATCCAGGGCCCCTGCGGGCCCTGCACCCTGAACTCGTTCTCGTAGGTTTCCGTCATTCCGCCGAGATGCCGGCGGAACGCGGCTACGTTCGGCTCCTGGTCGAGAGGGTGCAGCACGGCGGTCCATTCGGGCACGGTCTTGGTCACCTCGTTGGGGCCGAAGCCCAGCATGGCCGATCCGCGGGCGTCCACCTGCAGCGTCATGGCCTCGATGTTCAGTTCCCACAGGCCCAGCTGGGCCCCTTCGAGGGCCCGCTCCAGCCGCGCGGCGCTGATCGCTAGCCTGTTGGCGTAATCCTTGTGGACGGTGATGTCCGTCACCGTGAGGTGGAACCCGACTGCGGGCGCCGGTGGGCGGTCCGGCTCCAACGGCTGAACGTCGGGGATGTAGCTGGCGGACATGACCCGGGTTTCGCCGGCGGCGTTGGCGACCTCGGCCTCGAACTGCACCGGTTCGCCTTTCAGCACGCGGCGGGTGTAGGGCCAGGCCTTGGCGAAATGCGCCGAATCCAGGATTTCATCCATGGGGCGGCCCACGATCTGCGCGGGGTCCTTGCCGAACCATGCGGCATAGGCCTTGTTGGCGAACTGGTAGCGCAAATCCGCGCCCACGTGCGCGATGAGTGCGGGCACGCTGTCGGCCATCAGCTGCAACTGGGCCTCGCTTCGAAGCAGTTGCTGCTCGGCCGCGACGCGCTCGCTGATGTCGTGCATGAAGGCTGTCACGATGCGGGACGATTCCAGCTGCACCTGGCTGAGGGTGATCTCCATCGGAAACTCGTGCTGGTCGCGGTGCCATCCCGGAAGAAGCTGCCTGCGGGCCCGGGCGCCCTCGTTGGCCATGAGCGCCGCCAGGCTGCGCGTTCGCATCGCCGGGGCGAGGATGGTCTCGGCCATCGGGCGCCCCAGCACTCGGCCCGGCGCCAGCCGAACATCGCCTGGGCTGCGCGGTTCCACTCCAGGATCTGGCCGTCCTCATCGGCCACGATGAAGGCGTCCTCCGTGTCTTCCAGGATGCTGCGCATGCGGCGCTCGCTGTCGCGCAGGCGCTCTTCCATGGACCGCTGCTCCGTGACGTCCTGGATCTGGGCCACGAAATGCAGGGGCTGGTCGAATTCGTCCCGCACCAGCGAGACCGCCAGATGGGCCCACACCGTCTCGCCGTCCTTGCGCAGGTAGCGCTTGCCCAACTGGTAGTTCTGCGTTTCCCTGCGGACCAGGCGGTCGATGTGGTCGCGGTGGGACATGAGATCGTCCGGGTGGGTGAGACGCCGGAAATCCATGCGCAGCAATTCGTCCCGCGAGTAGCCCAGCATGCCGCACAGCGCGTCGTTGACCTCGATCCAGTGGCCCGTGGTGGCGACCAGGGCCATTCCGTGGGTGGCGGCGCTGAAGGCGCCCGAAAAGCGCTGGGCCGCGATCGTGGCGGCACGGGTGGCGGCGCGCAGTGCCGTCACGTCGTGCATCAGGCACACCGCGCCCATCTTGGTGCCGTCCGCGTAGAACAAAGGCGAAGCGTTGCACAGCACCGACCGCGGCGGCTGGCCCTTGGCCTTGATGACCAGCTCGAACCCGCGCACGGTCTCGCCCCGCCAGGCGGCCAGCAGCGGGATGTCCCCGGTCGCCAGCAGCCGTGTGCCAGAGGCCTCGAACAGGTCGAAATGCTCGGCCCACTCGCTCGGCGGCAGGGACCGGGGGTCGGTGCCGTGCCAGGCCCGGGCCACGTGGTTGAACTCGCCCAGCAGTCCATCGGAGCCGCAGGAGACGACCGCATCGGGCATGGCCTCCAGCAGGCGGCCCAGCGTGCCCGCCTGGATCTGGGCCTCCCGGCGGCCCTGGCGGGCCTCCAGTTGGCTGACCACCTGCCTGGACAGGCGTTGCAACGCCTCCCGCTGCGTTCCGGACAGGCGCCGCGGCACCCGGTCGATCACGCACAGCGTGCCGTAGACATGCCCTGTGCTGCCGACCAGCGGAGCCCCTGCATAGAAGCGGATGCCCGGCTCGCCGAGCACCATCGGGTTGCTGGAAAAAACGCGGGTCCTCCAGCGCGTCGGGGACCTCCAGGATCTGCGTGGATGCCAGCGCATGGCTGCAGAACGCGATCTCGCGCGATGTCTGCGGTGTGCCCAGGCCGCAGCTGGCCTTGAACCACTGGCGCGTTTCGTCGATCAGCGAGATGAGCGCGATGGGCGCATCGCAGCACTGGCTGGCCAGCCACGCCAGATCGTCGAAAACCGGCTCCGGCGCTGAATCCAGCACCCCCAGCATCTGGAGCGCGGCGAGGCGCTCGTTTTCGTTCAACGGCCTCGCGGCGGCGGCATTACCCGGGGTGGACGGCTGAGTCATCGAATAATTATCAGAGGTCCGGCCCTTTCCGGCAGAGGTGGCCCCTGGCGGCGGCATGGCGCCGATCGCCGGCACCCTGACCTGCATCAAAACCCACCCCCGCCGCGCCTCTTAAGCTGGCCTCCCACTGGACTGCAAGGACTGGAAATGGCTGCACTGCAATGGTCCGAGGGCCTCGCCCTCGACCTTCCCCTCATGGACGAAACCCACCAGGAGTTCGTGGAACTGCTGGCCGCCGTGGAGGCCGCGCCGGACGCGCAACTGCTGGGCGCCTGGCACGCGCTGGTGGCGCACACCGCCGACCACTTCGCCCGCGAGGATGCCTGGATGGCCGCCACCCGCTTCGCCTCGGGCAACTGCCACAGCCTGCAGCACAAGGTCGTGCTGCAGGTGCTGCGCGAGGGCACGGCGCAGGCCGAAGCGGGCGAGCCGGCCGTGCTGCGCCGCATGGCGTCGGAGCTGGCCCTGTGGTTTCCGCAACACACGCAGACCATGGACGCGGCGCTCGCCCTGCACCTGCGCCGCGTGGGCTTCGATCCCGCGACCGGCACCGTGCATGCGCCGGGCGCGCTTCCGGCGCAGGCCATTCACGGCTGCGGCGGCGCCTGCTCTGGCGACGGTGGGGCCCCGCAGGCAGAAAAGGCTGCGGCACCCCGCCCGGCGCGCGAAGCGGTCGCGGTCTGAGGCCTGGCAGCCCCTGCTGCGGGCTACTGGCGCCCGCGGGGCAGCAGCAGGGCGGCCATCTGCCAGGAGAGCGTGCGCATGGCCCGGCGCCAGGCCGGGGACGCGGCATCCGCAGCCCGTGGCCAGTAGGCGGCCTTCAGGATGCCCTGCTTGGCCTGGCGCAAGGCTTCGCGGTCCCGCGCCGCCAGGGCGCACAGCAGGCGGTCGTGGTAGCGCTGCAGCCGCTGCGCCTGCGCCATCGACAGGCCCTGCTCGCCGTGCTCCGGCTGCGCTGGCGCGGCCAGGTGCGTGTCCCAGGGCTGGCCCGGT
>NZ_BAAJYS010000202.1:0-6773 GCF_057543315.1 Acidovorax sp. KPB24-07 | reverse complement strand
CCAGGCGCTGTGCGCGGCCGCGCGCAGCATCGCGGCCGATCCCGGCGTGCGGGCCGTGGTGCTGTGCGGCGCGGGCAAGGGCTTCATGGCGGGGGGCGATCTGGCCACCTTGCGCGAAGACCCCGTCCAGGGCGCCGCAGACCTGCTGGGCCCGCTCAACGAGGCCGCCACGCTGCTCGCGAACATCGACGCGCCCGTCATCGCCAAGGTGCACGGCGTGGCCGCCGGGGCCGGCATGAGCCTGATGCTGCTGGCCGACTTCATCCTCGCCGCCGAGGGCACGCGCTTCAACCTGGCCTACATCAACCTGGGTACCAGTTGCGACGTGGGCGCCTCGTGGGCCCTGCCGCGCCAGGTGGGCCTGCGCCGCGCGCTGGAGATCGCCCTGCTCGGCGACACGCTCACCAGCGCCGATGCCGAGCGCCTGGGCCTGGTCAACCAGGTGGTGCCCGCCGACCAGCTCGATGCGGCGGTGGACGCTCTCGCCGAGCGCTTGGCCGCCGGCCCCACGGTGGCGCTGGGCCACATGCGCCGGCTGATGCGCGCCTCGTTCGACCGCGACCTGCCCGCGCAACTGGAGGCGGAAACCCGCGCCTTCGGCGACTGCGCACGCACGGGCGACCTGGCCGCGGGCATCGCCGCCTTCTACGCCAAGGAAAAGCCGCGCTTCGAAGGGCGGTAGGCAAACCTGCGCGGCAGGGCACGACACCGCCGCGGCGGCTGACGCCCACGCGGCTGCCCTGCCCGCCGCCCGGCCCTAACATCCTGTCCGATCCCCATTGCGCGGCCCGCGCAGCGCACCGCAACGACCGGCCCTGCTTTTGAGAACCTGTCCGCCCCTTCATTCCTTGAGGAGACCCCTGCCATGAACCACCGCGACGTCTTCATCGTCGGCACCGCCCGCACCGCCATCGGCACCTTCGGCGGCACGCTCAAGGACGTGCCCAACAGCCAGCTGGCCACCACGGTCACGCGCGCCGCCATCGAACGCAGCGGCCTCGCACCCGACACGGTGGGCCACGTGGTCATGGGCAACGTCATCCCGACCGACACCAAGGACGCCTACCTGGCCCGCGTGGCCGCCATCGATGCGGGCTGCCCCATCGAGACGCCGGCCTTCAACGTCAACCGCCTGTGCGGCTCCGGCCTGCAGGCCATCGTGTCGGCCGCGCAGGCCATCGTGTTGGGCGACTGCGACGTGGCCATCGGCGGCGGCAGCGAATCCATGAGCCGCGGCCCGTACTTCGACACCGCCGCGCGCTACGGCCAGCGCATGGGCGACGCCAAGAGCATCGACTACATGCTGGGCATCCTGCACGACCCCTGGCAGAAGATGCACATGGGCATCACCGCCGAGAACGTGGCCGAGCGCTACCGCATCAGCCGCACCATGCAGGACGAACTGGCCGCCGCCAGCCAGCACCGCGCCGCCGCGGCCATTGCCGCCGGGCACTTCAAGGCGCAGATCGTTCCGGTCGAGATCGCCACGCGCAAGGGCACCGTGCTGTTCGACACCGACGAGCATGTGCGCGGCAACACCACGCTGGACGTGCTGGCCGGCATGAAGCCCGCGTTCAAGAAGGACGGCGGCAGTGTCACCGCCGGCAATGCCTCGGGCATCAACGACGGCGCCGCCGCCGTGGTGCTGGTGGCCGGCGACCGCGTGGCCGCGCTGAACGCCAAGCCGCTCGCCCGCCTGGTCGGCTACGCGCACGCGGGCGTGGACCCGGCCTACATGGGCATCGGCCCCGTGCCCGCCACGCGCCAGGTGCTGCAGCGCACGGGCCTGAAGATCGAGGACATGGACGTCATCGAGGCCAACGAGGCCTTCGCCGCCCAGGCCTGCGCCGTCATCCAGGAACTCGGCCTGGACCCCGCCAAGGTCAACCCCAACGGCTCGGGCATCTCATTGGGCCACCCCGTGGGCGCCACCGGCGCGATCATCACGACCAAGGCCGTCGCGGAGCTGCACCGCACGGGCGGGCGCTATGCGCTGGTCACGATGTGCATCGGCGGCGGGCAGGGCATCGCGGCCATCTTCGAGCGGGTTTGAAACGGTTGGAAACAGCCAGGGCAAAAGGCACGCGGCCGACTAGGATCGCTGCTTTTGTCCGCCCACTCGACGATGCCTTACATCTACCAAAACGCCGAAGCCCTGGAGGGAACCAGCAAGGTCGGCAGCAAGCACTGCGTGGCCCTGCTGCAGCACTATGCGCAACTGCCCCACACCAGTTCCTGGAAACCGGGCGAGACCGTCTTCGTCAACGCCAACATCAAGAAGGGCACGGCCATCGCCACCTTCAACGACAAAGGACGCTACGGCAGCCTGCCCACGGGCAACCACGCGGCGTTCTTCATCTCGCAGGACCCTGGCGGCATCTGGATCATGGACCAGTGGCTGAGCGATACGCAAAAACCCAAGGTCTCCATGCGCTACATCCGGCCGAAAGTCCAGCGCAAGAACGGGGATTTCGCCGATCCCAGCAACAACGCCGCCGCGTATTCCGTCATCGAGTGATCGACCAAGAAAAGGCCCACATGCGCTCCACCCCCCTTTTGCGCCGCCCTGCAGCCCGAGCGGCGGCGCTGGTTGCCCTTACCGCAGCGCTCTTCTCTGGCGTGTCCGCTCCAGCGATTGCCGCCACGGCATCGCTGGACTGCCCGGCCACCGTGCGCCTCACCTCGCCCCGCGCGGAGGCCGCCGGCCTGCCGGCCGGCACCGAGATCGTGCTCGACCAGCGCCCCCTGCGCCTGACCGGCCACAACGTCTTCGACGGCCCGCCCGCCCAGGGCGCCGTCCTCATGCCCCAGTCGGACAAGCCCGGCAAGGGGGGCGCCACGGCCGTGTGGCATTTCGAAGGCGACTACCCGCAGGGCAAGTTCCTCGCGTGCGACTATGCCGGCGGCGCCGTGCGCGTGGTGCAGCGCGTGGACGACGCGGTGAAGCGCTGCACCGCCCGATCGAGCACCACGAAGAACCCGGCCACGCTGCAGACGCGCTTCCAGTGCGAGTGAGCCGCGCCTGAGGGCGCGCGGCGGATGTCCCGGCAGACGGTGCCCCGCCGCGATGGGCACCACCGCCCGTTTGATACATTTTCAATAGCACACCAGGCAAACAATCCGCCGGCATGGCGGGGTTTTCACTTGTAGAACGCTTCCACCGCGCCCTTGAGCGTGATCATCAGCGGCCGGCCCTTGCGGTCCACCGTCTTGCCCGCGGGCACCTTCACCCAGCCCCCGCTCACGCAGTACTCCTCCACGTCGAAGCGCTCCTTTCCATTGAAGCGGATCCCGATGTCGTGCTCGAACACGGCGGCGACATGGTGCGGGCTGCGCGGGTCGATGGAGAGGTGGTCGGGCAGGTCGGGGCGTTGCGGAGCGTCGGTCATCAATTTTCTCTTCTGAAAACAAAATCAACAATGGAGAGCGAAATAATCGGATGGGTTAATGCTTCAATCCTGCATGATCAATAACAAAGGGAGTCATTCTGTCAAATACCTATCAATACCATGACCTCGCCGACCTTTCTCCGGAAGAATTATTCCTGTGGATAGCCATCGACCAGACACTGGATCAACTGGGCGGGGTCGATATCGCCGCTGCAGCTGCCATCCTTTCAGGGCAGCCATTCCTGCCGACACGCGGTAAATTCGCAGGAGCGACCCGAGGAACATCGATCGCTTCGGTGGTATCGAGAAAAATGCTGCAGCAGCGAATGCCCTTTGCTTTGCCGACCCTCACGGGGGCCAGCTTGAGAACGCTCAGACTGACTTTCACCAGGAGCCTCGGTGCCTTCGTGGGGCGCCTGGTTCCTGGCGTCGGCTGGACCGTGCTGGCATACGATGTTTTCCAGATCATCAACCAGTCGATCACGAAGTACAACGCCCTCGCGAAGAAAGAAGACCGCCTATGGTAGCCGCCGCCCCTTCCGACTTATGGAAAGACCTGGTTCAGCTGGCATCGTCTGTGGATTCCGTCGGATTAAGGCAGCTGGGAAAGCAAATCGATTACACGCCCCATACCGATCTGGTCAAAGACCTGGGCCTGACCGGCGATGACGCCTTTCATTTCATGGAAAATTTTGCTTCCAGGTTCCATGTGGCCCCAGGCGATTACCGGCCATCCGACTATTTCGGCGCAGAAGGTCTCTGGCTGCTTTCCCCTTTCAAGAAAAGCAAGCGCACCCGACCCATTACCTTGGGCATGCTCCTCCTGGCAGCAAAGGCAGGCGTGTGGGATGCACAAAGGCTTCAACAGGCGCATGAGCAAAAACAGTACGGCTGACTCGCGATCGCAAGATCGCGCAGGTGATTGATCGGCCGGTGCCCGTGGTCGTCTGGGCCCTGCCCAGCCGGGGTCAACCCCCTCACCGCAGCATCGCGTACCCCACCCCGATCGCCGCCGCCAGCCCCACCGCATCCGCCACCAGCGCGCACGCCAGCGCATGCCGCGCGTGCCGGATGCCCACGCTGCCGAAGTACACCGCCAGCACGTAGAAGGTGGTTTCCGTCGATCCCTGCACGATGGCGGCCAGGCGGCCGGCGAAGGAATCGACGCCGTGCGTCTGCATGACGTCGATCATCAGGCCCCGCGCGCCGGCGCCGGAGAGCACCTTCATCAGCCCCACGGGCAGGGCCGGCAGGAACGCGGTGTCCCAGCCCATCGCCGCCACGCCAGCGCCGATGGCGCCCAGCAGTGCATCCATGCAGCCGGCTGCGCGGAAGATGCCGATGGCCGCGAGGATGGCGATGAGGTAGGGCACGATCTGCACCGCCACGCCAAAGCCTTCCTTGGCGCCTTCGATGAAGGCGTCGTAGACGTTCACGCGCCGCACGGCGCCCGCCAGCACGAAGAGCATGACCACGCCCAGGATGACCGCCGCCCCGGTGGTGCCGGCTATGCGCGCGGCCTGCTCGGCCGGCAACCGGGCCAGCGCCGTGACGGCAACTGCCAGCAGCCCGGACACGGCCAGCACCGGCAGCAGCAGGCGCGCGCGCCACAGGGGCAGGCGCTGGCACACGGCCACGGCCAGCACGCCCGCCAGCAGCGACGCGAAGGTGACCAGCAGCGTCGGCAAAAAGATGTCCGCCGCGTTGAAGCCCGCGCCCAACCCCTGCTTCAGGGCCAGGCTCTGGCGGATGGCGATGACCGAGGTGGGAATGAGCGTGAGCCCCGCGGTGTTCATCACCACGAACATGATCTGCGCGTTGCTGGCGGTGTCGGGCGGGCCGGGGTTGAGGGTCTGCAGTTCGCGCATGGCCGTGAGGCCGAGCGGCGTGGCGGCGTTGTCCAGGCCCAGCAGGTTGGCCGAGAGGTTCATGGTCATCGCGCCCTGCGCCGGGTGGCCGTCGGGCACGCCGGGGAACAGCCGGCGCAGCAGCGGGGCGGCGGCGCGGGCGAGCAGCTCGATCATGCCGGCGCGCTCGCCCACGCGCAGCAGGCCCAGCCACAGCGCCATCACGCCGGCCAGGCCCAGCGAGATCTCGAAGCCCGAGCGGGCCGCATCGAACAGCGCGGCCAGCAAGGCCTGGAAGATGCCGTCCGCGCCCAGCAGCCAGCGCACGACAGCGGTGGCGAACGCCACGGTGAAGAACCCGATCCAGACCCAGTTGAGCGCCATGGCCGGGATGGTAGCCGCACGGACCCTGAGAACCTGTCCAATGTCTTTCTGGAGATCGCGTTGGCGCTCAATCGCCCGGCGTTCTCAGAGAAATCCGATCCAGCGCCCCGCCAGCACGGCCCCCAGCCACAGCGCGAGCGACACCGCAGCCTGCATGCGCACCCAGCCGCCAGCGCGCCCTTCGCGCAGGGCGCGCGCCCAGTGCCCGCCGGCATGCAGCGCCAGCGCATTCAGCAGCGCCAGCCCGATGACCGCCACCTTCACCAGGAACGCCGGATTGGCCAGGTAGTCGGCCGGCCGGGTGGCGAACAGCCACAGCCCGGTGACCAGAGCCAGCGCGATCCCCGCCCCCGCCGCGCGCGACAGGAACGGACCCAGCAGCGCCAGGGGAATGCGCCGGCCGATGGCGCCCCACAGGCGCAGGTCCAGCAGCACGGCAGCGCCCACGCCCAGGCCCAGCACGGCGATGTGCAGGGCGTTGACCACCAGGTAGGCCGTGCCGGACTGGCGCAGCCACGCGGCCGGGGCGGACGCGGCCAGGGTGTCCAGCAGGGGCGTGAGCCCGGCGAAATCCATGGGGCCTTCTAGCGTTTGGGGTTCTGGATGCGTTCGGGGTAGAGGGCGTAGGTCTTGCCGCCGACCTGGATCTGCACGGCCTTCATGCGCCGCTGGGAAGTGTCCCGGTCACGGTTGCCGATGGCGGTGATGGCATCGCCCGGCTTGGCGGAGGCCGCGGTGAAACCGGAGCGCTCGGTCTGCGACGGATTGCCCAGTTCCACGCGCCAGAGGGCGCCCTCGGCGGTCTTGACCTCCAGCGTCGGGTGGGGCGCGCGATCTGTACGCGCTGCACGGTGCCGGCCAGCTCGGACTGGGCTTCTTCCGCCCAGGACCAGCCGTGGTGCGCCTGCGCGGGGCCGGCGCACAGGGCCGCCAGGGCGACGGCGGTGCTGACAACGGAACGGGTGATGACGGTCATCGGATACCTCCAGGCAACGGTTTTCACGGGACGTGGGGAATGCGCCGGTCGGCCATCGGTCCAGGCCGGCCCTGCCGCGACAGCCATCGTGCACGCAGCGGGGCGCATCGCCAAACGATGGCCCCACGGCGATGGGGGTTCGCGCCCGCGCGGCAGCGCGCTGTCCCGGGCCCGCCG
>NZ_BAAJYS010000201.1:0-6780 GCF_057543315.1 Acidovorax sp. KPB24-07 | reverse complement strand
CAGCGCCACGAAGCGCTGCACGCCGAAGTGCGCGCGCAGGGCCGGCAGGCTGGTGCGCGCCTCGTCTTCCACGAAGTCCCGCGGCAGCAGGCCCGTGCGCGCGTCGGAGCGGCCGAAGCCCAGGCGGTCGTACGCGATCACCCTGCGGCCCGTCGCTCGGCACAGCACGGCGGGAAACTCGCGCCACAGGTCCACGCAGCCCAGCGAGTCGTGGAAGAGGACGATGGGCGGCGGCGCGGATGCGTCGGGGCAGGGCGTGGGCCCGGCGGCCCAGCACCGCGCGAACAGGCGGCCGTGCGCGGTGGCGATCCAGTGGTCGGACGGGGCGGGGCCGGGTGGTGCGGAAAGGGGCGTGGAGGAGGGGGCTGCGCTCATGCCGGCCCATTGTGTCGCGTCCATTCGAATCGGGTGATGCAGTGCCGTGCCATGCCGTATCGCCGACGCCGGACGGCGCCGGCCTGTCCTGCGGTGCGCACGGCGGTGGGCGTGCTCGGGGCGGGCGCGCGTGCCGTGGCGATACGGGATACTCGCTGCCACCGTTTTGGCTTCGCCCAGCCCCTCCCTTCTTTTCCACTTCCCTGCAAGGACCGCCTCTTTGAAATCAGCCAGCGCAAGCACCTTCGACGAGGCGTACTACCAGCGCTTCTACTACGACAAGAAGACCAGCGTGGTGGACCCGCAGCACATGGAGCGCCTGGGCACTTTCGTGTGCAGCTACCTCAAGTACCTGCGGGTGCCGGTGCAGCGCGTGCTGGACGTGGGCTGCGGCATCGGGCTGTGGAAGGGCATCGTGGCGCAGCACTTTCCCGCG
This sequence comes from Acidovorax sp. KPB24-07, assembly GCF_057543315.1. Lineage (NCBI taxonomy): Bacteria > Pseudomonadati > Pseudomonadota > Betaproteobacteria > Burkholderiales > Comamonadaceae > Acidovorax > Acidovorax sp. KPB24-07. Next base: position 5,969 of record NZ_BAAJYS010000201.1, on the reverse strand, counting down.
GCCAGCTACCAGGGCGTGGAGTTCAGCCCCTACCTGTGCGAGCGCTACGGGTGGCAGCAGGGCTCGGTGGTGGACTACCAGGCCAGCGAGCCGTTCGACCTGGTCATCTGCCAGGGCGTGCTGCCCTACCTGAGCCCGCCCGATCTGAAGGCCGCCCTGCGCAACCTGGGCCAGTTGAGCCGCGGCGCGCTGTATGTCGAGGCCGTGTCCCGAGAGGACTACGAGCGCGACATCATCGACGAAGACCTGACCGATGCGCGCATCTTCCGGCACTCCGCCACGCTGTACCGGCGCGGGCTGCGCGAGGGCGCGCTGGAGCTGGGCGGCGGCCTGTGGCTGAGCCGCCAGGCCGAGGTGCCGCTGTTCGAGCTGGAGCACGTGGGCGGTTGAGTGGGGCCCTCGTCATGGGCAGGGCCATGCGCGCCGTGCAGTGTCGGCCGATGGGCAGCAGGTGCGCCCCTAGAATCTCCCGCATGCATTCCGCCATCGCCCAACACCTGCCGCGCATCGCGGCCATCTGCCAGCGCTTCGGCGTGCGCCGGCTGGAGGTATTCGGCTCCGCAGCCCGTGCGCACGATTTCGATCCGGGCACCAGCGATGTGGATTTTCTGGTGGAGTTCGCCGACAACGCGCCCGTTGGGCTGCACTCGTTTTTCGGCACCAAAGCCGCGCTGGAGCAATTGCTCGGCCGTCCGGTGGACTTGATCGAGCCGGGCGCAGTGCGCAATCCCTACGTATTGGCCAGCATCAACCGCCATCGGGAGCCTGTGTATGTTGCCGCGTGATCCGCGCGCTTTTCTGTGGGATGTGCAGGCGGCGGCAAAGGCCATTCAGAATTTTCTACAGGGCATGGACGCCGAGGCTTACGCCGCCAATGAAATGGCGCAGGCGGCCGTGGAGCGCAAGTTCGAGATCATCGGCGAGGCGCTCGGCCAATTGGCCAGGGCAGACGCCGCACTGGCTGCGCGCATACCGGATCTGGCGCAGATCGTGGCGTTTCGCAACCAGCTGATCCATGGCTACGCCACCATCCGGGTGCACACGGTCTGGACCGTGGCCCAGGACTCGTTGCCAGCCCTCATCGCCACGGTGGCCACCTTGCTGGAAGAGCTGGCTTGACCGATCCCGTGGACCGCATGGCCGGCCACTCCCTCGTTCCCCACGCCGTCTCCCGCCTGCGCACCGAGCGCCTGGCGCGCAGTTCCAAGCCGTTCCTCGCCCGGGGCGGCCCGCGCGGCGAGCGCTGCCCCGCTTGCCGGCTGGTGCCCAGCCACTGCCTGTGCGCCGTGCGGCCGCAGGTCGCCACCCAGGCCGGCATGTGCCTGCTGATGGCCGACATCGAGCCGCTCAAGCCCAGCAACACGGGCTGGCTGATCGCCGACGTCGTGCCGGACACCTTCGCCTTCGGCTGGGCGCGCACGGTGGTGGACCCGGCCCTGCTGGCGCTGCTGCGCGACCCGCAGTGGCAGCCGTATGTGGTGTTTCCTGGCGAGTTCGCGGAGCCTTCGCGGGTGGTGACCCGGGTGGCGCCCACAGAGATTCCAGCGCAGGGCATGCCGCCGCTGCAACCCCGGCGCCCGCTGTTCGTGCTGCTGGACGCCACCTGGACCGAGGCGCGCAAGATGTTCAGGAAGAGCCCCTACCTGAACCACCTGCCGGTGCTCAGCCTGCAGCCCGAGCAGCTGTCGCGCTACCGGCTGCGCCGCTCCCAGCGCGACGACCATTTCTGCACCTCCGAAGTGGCGGCGATCTGCCTTGAACTGGCGGGCGAGTCGCATGCAGCCCAGACACTGGAGGCCTATCTCGACGTGTTCACCCACCACTACCTGCAGGCCAAGCACCAATTGCCGGTGGAGATGGACGGCGAGGCGCACCGCCGGTTGCGGGCCTTGCGGGCGCGGGGACCGGGCGTTGCGGCGCAGGGGGCCGCGCGGCAAGACGGATAAGGGCGCGGGCGGCTTGGCGGCGCGCTCCTGCCCCCTTCACTTCACCGCTTGCAAACCTCGCAGTAGTAGAAGTAAACGTCTTCCTCCCGGCCCTTGACCACCGGCGACAGATAGCCCACGCCGCTGTCGGCCGAGAACGAAAGGCGCACCTGCCGGCCGTCGTTGAATTGCACGTCCACGGGATCGCTGGTGCATTCCCCGAAGGAGCCGTACTCGTTCATCACCGCCACCTGCGAGATGGGGATGGCCTGCCGCAGGAAGTTGCGCACGTACCGCTCAGTGACGCGGGCCGGCGGCGGATCGGCCGTGCATGGCTTGCCTTGCGCATCGAAGAATCGCGCGCTGGACAACGTGATGCGGCGCACCGGGCCGATGGCGTAGGCGCGGGCTTCCATTCGGCGGCGGTCCTCATCCCGTTCGGTTGCTGCCGCGGCCTTCGATGCCGATGCGGATGCCGAGCCCAGTGGCGGCGATGGGTCCATTGGCCCCGAATGGGCCAGGGCAGCCCACGCCAGCCATGGCAGGGTGATGGTTCGCAGGGCGCTTTTCATGGTCATCGGTCGTTCCTGTTTCGAATCGGGCTTTTGGCCTGGCGATGGCTGGTTGGGGCCATCCGGCGGATCAGCCCTGGTTTCCCACCCCCGCCGTGAACGGCCGGCTCAAGAACCGTGAACCCTTCTCCCCGAACCGCCAGGGCACGTCCACCGCCTTGGAGATGCCGATGCGTGGCCCGGCAATCACGTCGGGCGCCGGGTGGCCCGGCGAAGGCTGCAGCAGCGCGAACGGCGGCAGGTGCAGGGACTCGCCGTTCAGGCGTGCGTCGATGCCCAGCGCCTGCGCCAGTCGCCCGGGGCCGGCGCACAGCAGCCGGGCGTCCTGCAGGCCGCGCCGTTCGCGCAGGGCGTCCAGTCCGTGGGTGGGCTCGATGGCCCGCAGCAGCACGCCGGCGCCATGGCCCGCTTCGCGGCACACGGTGTTGACGCACCAGTGCAGGCCGTAGGAGCGGTACACGTAGGCGCAGCCCGGCGGGCCGAACATGGCCGCGTTGCGGGCCGTGGGGCCACCGAAGGTGTGCGAGGCCGGGTCGGTCTGGTCGTAGGCCTCGGTTTCCACGATGCGGCCGCCCACGCCGTCGACCAGCAGCGTCACGCCGATGAGCCGGCGTGCCACCTCGTGCGCTGGGGCGGTGAAGTCGATGTCGGCAAGGGTCAGGGCCGGGGGCAGGTCGTGGGGCATGGGCGTGATGCTAAGACCCGCAGCGGCCGGCGACGGCCGGGCCCTGTGGCATGGGGGCGGCACGCCACGGCGATACTGGCGGGCCGACCGCACCCGCCCGGCCGGCGTTCTGCCGGGTCCAGCGTCTTCCCTTGCTTCTTCAACCAACAGACCCGACCACGAAGGCATGCCCATGAATTTTCCGTCCCACCGATGGCTCCGCGCCGGCTTCGCACTGGTCCTCGCCTGCCTGCTGGCCAGCTCACCCTGGGCGGCCGAACTGAGCGCCAAGCGGCAGGCGCTGCTGATGTCCATGTTCAAGGAAGACGCCGTGCTCACCGAGCAGGTGCACCGCGACTTCTGGGCGGGCGTGGACGTCTCCGACGCCGCCGCCACCGAGGCCGCGCAGGACCGCCTGGCCGCGGCCATGCGCAATTCGATCGAGTACGAGCGCGCGACGGCACTGAGCTACCAGGCCAGCATGAAGCAGCGCAAGCCCGTGGTGAATCCGCGCTACGAGGCGGCGCTGAAGGACCGGCTGGCCATGCTGAAGGCGCGCAACCTGGCGCCCGACGACGTGCTGGCCAAGGACAAGGCGTTTCGCGCCTCGCTGGTGCCGATCTCGCGCGGCAAGCCGTTCGAGGCCGATGGCAAGCGCATCGTGATGACGCCTGCTCTGGTCGATGCGGCATTGCAGCGCGTGGAGGCTTCGCACCAGCGGCTGGAGCGTCTGCTCAATCCGGTGTGGGCCGGTGCCGGGGGCTGACACGGCCCGCGTTGCGGTGCAGCTAATGCACCGAGGTTGGAGGCCTGTTCACTTGACGGAAGGAAAGGTGAAGTCTGCGCCCATCAGCCCTTCACAGGCCTCGCAGTAGAGGTAGTACGTGGTCTGGTGAATTTGCAGCACACCCCAGCCCGTCGCGTTGTCCAGCGACAGCCGGCCTTTTTTTCCGGTTCGTCAGTTGCAGTTGCGCTTCGGCCTGGCAGTCGCCCTGGTCCAGACTCTGGAGGTAGTTGTACCGGGCGCTTCGGACGGCATGCTGCCAAAAATAGGCCACCCGGCGGGTGTCGATGGAAAGGTTTTCGCAGTTCGCATCCCCGCCTTGCACGCTGTGTGCGGCGCCCTTGTCGATGTGAATCGCAGAGGGGTGGCCGATGGCGTGGATAGCTTGTGCGGCGGTGGGCGCGTCGGCCTGCGCCGTGTTCGTTCCGCACAGCGCCCAGGCGATGCCCAGCATCGCCACGCCATGAACGCCGCGTTTCCGGCGCCGGGGATTGGTTGTCTTCAAGATCATTGGCATGGACGTGGAGGGTGCTTCATGGATGCGCCCGGCGCAGAAGCATAGACGGTCTTGCCAGGGGGCAAAATGCTCCGATGAAAGCTCCCCCCAGACTCCAGTCCCTCATCGAGGAAGGCCTCATCGACACCGTGGTGCGCCAGCTCATGAGCGGCAAGGAAGCCATGGTGTACGTGGTGCGCTGCGGCGACGAAACGCGCTGCGCCAAGATCTACAAGGAGGCCACGCACCGCAGCTTCCGGCAGGCGGTGGACTACACCGAGAACCGCCGGGTCAAGAACTCCCGCTCGGCCCGTGCGATGGCCAAGGGCAGCAAGTTCGGCCGGCAAGCGCAGGAGGCCGCGTGGCAGAGCGCCGAGGTCGATGCGCTCTACCGCCTGGCGGCAGCCGGCGTGCGCGTGCCGCAGCCGTTCAACTTCCACGAGGGCGTGCTGCTCATGGAGCTGGTGACCGACGCGCACGGCGATGCGGCGCCGCGACTGAACGACGTGGCGTTCACGCCCGAGCAGGCCCGGGCGCACCATGCCACGCTGATCGCCGAGGTGGTGCGCATGTTGTGCGCGGGCGTGGTGCACGGGGACTTGTCCGAATTCAACATCCTGCTCGCCCACATCCCTGGCGCCGGTGCGGACGAAGGCGCCGAGGGCCCGGTCATCATCGACCTGCCCCAGGCCGTGGATGCGGCGGGCAACAACCATGCTCCGCGCATGCTGCTGCGCGACGTGGCCAACCTGCGCGATTTCTTCGGCCAGTTCGCGCCCGAGTTGCGGGCCACCGAATACGGCCCCGAGATCTGGACCCTGTACCAGAGCGGCCAGCTCACGAACGAGACCCCGCTCACCGGTCGCTATGAGCGCCGCCATGCGGATGTGGACCTGCAGGCGGTGATGCGCGAGATCGACGATGCGCGGGCCGAGGATGCAGCGCGCCGGCTGCGCATGGCGGGCGGGTAGCGGCAAGGGCGCGCGCGGGGCGGGGCTCACAAACCTTCACAAAACAGGCGCACGCGCACGGGGGTTGCCCTGCAAAATCGTAGACCGGGCGAAATGGCCGGACTTCCCAGGCGCGCGCCGCCTTGGGGGCCGCCGCCAAGCCCGCGCACGGCCCTGCCGTGCCTTGGCGATGACACCACCGGAGCCGCACCCATGAACCCAGCCACCTGCGCGATCTGCGGCCAGCCCCTGGACGATGCGGCCGAGGGCGCCTATGGCGACTGGGTCGCCTTTGCCGACCACGACAACCACGCGCTGCCCGAGCCTGGAAGCCGGGCGCCCGGTCTGGCCTATTTCTGCGCGGAGCACCTGGCCCGGGCCCGTGAGCGCGCCGCATGGCGTTGCCACGATGCGGTGCAGGCCCTTCGCCTGCATGCCGGCGCGCAGGCTGAAAGCGCGGCGCAGGTCCATTCCGCCCCGGCGCCGCTGGCCGGGGCTGCGGAGGCCGCTCCATCAGCGCCTGGTGGCGCCGCTGGCGTTCCTTGAGCGGCATCTGCAGCGCGGGTCTGGATGGTGTC
>NZ_BAAJYS010000200.1:0-6815 GCF_057543315.1 Acidovorax sp. KPB24-07 | reverse complement strand
CGCCGCGCGCGCGGCAAGGCGCTGGCCGTGGTACGGCCCGGCAGCACGCAGGAGGTGGCCGCCGTGGTGCGCGCCTGCGCCGCCGCCGGCACCGCGATCGTGCCGCAGGGCGGCAACACGGGGCTGGCGGTGGGCTCCATTCCCGACGAGACCGGCACGCAGGTGCTGCTGAGCTTGACGCGGTTGAACGCCATCCGCGCGGTGGACGCCGACAATTTGACGCTCACCGTGGAGGCCGGCGCCATCCTGCAGAACGTGCAGGACGCGGCCGAGAAGGCGGGGCTGCTGTTCCCCTTGAGTCTCGCGGCCGAGGGCAGTTGCACCATCGGCGGCAACCTGGCCACCAATGCCGGCGGCACGCAGGTCGTGCGCTACGGCAATACGCGCGACCTGTGCCTGGGACTGGAAGTCGTCACGCCGCAGGGCGAGGTGTGGGACGGGCTCAAAGGCCTGCGCAAGGACAACACCGGCTACGACCTGCGCGACCTGTTCATCGGCAGCGAAGGCACGCTGGGCATCATCACCGCCGCGACGATGAAGCTCTACCCGCAGCCCGCCGCCAGCCTGACGGCCTGGGCCGCGGTGCCGTCGATGGAACACGCCGTGCAATTGCTGGCCCTGGCGCACAAGCACCTGGGCGCGGGCCTGACCGGCTTCGAGGTGATGGGCCGCTTCGCCCTGAGCCTGGTGGCCAAGCACATGCCGCAGCTGCGCGTGCCCTTCATCGACCAGGAAGACGTGCCCTACGGCGTGCTGCTGGAAAACAGCGACAGCGAGTCGGAGGCGCACGCCCGCACGCGCTTCGAATCGCTGCTGGAAACCGCCTTCGAGGCCGGCTGCGTGACCGATGCGGTCGTGGCCGAGAACCTGGCGCAGGCGCACCAGCTCTGGCACATCCGCGAAAACATTCCGCTGGCCCAGGCCGAGGAAGGGCTGAACATCAAGCACGACATCTCGGTGCAGATCCCCCGCATCCCTGCGTTCGTCGAATACGCCGACGCGCTGCTGCAGCGCGAGATTCCCGGCGTGCGGCTGGTCAACTTCGGGCACCTGGGCGACGGCAACCTGCACTACAACGTGCAGGCGCCGGCCGAGGGCGATGCCAAGGCCTTCCTGCGCGACGAGGAAGCCCGCGTGAACCACCTGGTCTACGAAGCCGTGGCGCAGTTCGGCGGCTCGTTCTCGGCCGAGCACGGCGTGGGCGCGCTCAAGGTGGACAAGCTGGAGAAGTACCAGTCGCCCGTGGCGCTGTCCATGATGCGCGCCATCAAGGGCGCGCTGGACCCGCAGGGGCTGATGAACCCGCACTGCATGCTGCCGGTGCACGGCGCCTGACGGCCGGGCCACCGGGGCGGCCCGACGGAATCAGCGCCGCGCGTCTTCCAGCACCTTGCGCACGTCGGCGGGCAGGGGCACCGGCGCGCCGGCATCCTGCACGTCCCATTCCTCGTCGCCCGTCTGCAGCCACACGCGCATCGCGTCGCGCGACGGGTCCACCACCACCGCAGCTGCCTGGGCGTCCGGCTGGCTCGACCGGCGGCCGGTGATGTAGAGCAGGCCGCCTTCCTGCCGCAGCGGCGTGCTGACGGCCATGTTCTGCAGGAACTCCGGGTGGTTGACGGGACCGAGCAGTTCCTTGACCCGCACCCCCATGGGGCCGGTGCGCAGAAAGTCCGAGCCCTCCGAAGGCTTGCGGCCCACCTGCGCCTGCACGCTGGCCCAGCGGTTGGCGGCGGCCGGTGCCGCAGCCGTCGCAGCGGACGCGGCCGGCTTGGCGGGAGAGGACGTGGAGGCCGAGGGCGTAAGCGGCACGTGGGTGCCGCAGCCGGCGGCCAGCACCGCTGCGGCGAACAATGGCAAAGAGGACGAAAGGCGCATGGGGCGGATTTCCTTGGAATCGGGGAAGCAACCGGCGAGCTTATCCGCTGATGCCCCCGAATCCATCGCGCCCCATGCCGCCCATGGGCGTTTCGGCACGCCACCCCGCGATATTCACACGGCCATGGGGGCCGTGATGTGGGCGTGGTGCTGGTAGCCTTCGAGCGAGAAGTCCGACGGCTCGACCGCCTCCAGCCATTCGGGCGCGTAGGTGCCGGTGACGGCGTAGTCCGGGATTCGGTCGGACAACACCAGCTTGGGCAGCGGGTGGGGTTCGCGCGTGAGCTGCTCGCGAAGCATGTCCACGTGGTTCTCGTAGATGTGCGCATCCCCGATGAAGTACGTGAACCAGCGCGGCGTGTAGCCCGTGAGCCGGCCCACCAGGTGCAGCAGCGCCGCCCCTTCCGCCAGGTTGAACGGCGTGCCGAGCCCGACATCGTTGCTCCGGATGTACAGGCACAGCGAGATTTCCTTCCTGCCCGGATTGGCCAGGAACTGATACAGCAGGTGGCACGGCGGCAGGGCCATTTCGTCCAGCTGCGCCCAGTTCCATCCGTGGAACAGGATGCGGCGGCTGCCGGGGTCTTGGATGAGCGTATCCAGGCACTGCCGGAGCTGGTCAACGGCCTTGTAGAGCAGCACGCCAGCCGGCTTGCCGTCCTCGCCGCCAAGCGTGCCGATGGCCGCGTATCCCCGGCCGAGCGCGTCCGCGATCTGCGCCGGGCCCTGCGGCAGCGCCGGGTCGATCAGCTTGTAGGCCGGCCACTGGCGCCATTGGACTCCGTACACCGAACCCAGGTCGTCCTCGGCGAGGCGGTAGGGGTTGGCCAGCCACTGCGCGTTCTCGTTCGCGTTCTGGTCCCAGACCTTGCAGCCCAGCGCCCGGAAATCGGCTGCGCTGCGGCGTGCGCGCAAAAAGCCCACCAACTCGCCCACCACCGACTTGAAGGCGAGCTTCTTGGTCGTGACGGCAGGAAAGCCCTCCTGCAGGTCGAACCGGAGCATCGCGCCCGGCAGGCTCAGGGTGCGGACGCCCGTGCGGTTGTCTTGCCAACTGCCGTTGTCGAAGATGTTCTGAACGAGGTCGAGGTACTGTTTCATGTGCCGAAGGGACGAGCCAAGGGCGGAATCGTAGCGCAAGGGGGTCCGGCAGCGCGCCTCAGGGCCGGATGCCCTTGGCCAGGCGGCCGGCGATGTCGTCGACCACCGGCAGGAGGTCGGCCACCGAATCGATCACGTAATGCGCGCCCGCGCCCTGCAGCTTGCCAGCGGCCGCTTCGCGGCGGGCCTGCTGCGCGGCCGGCGGCAGTGCGTTCCACTCGGCCAGCGGCAGCCCCATCGCGTTGCCGCTGACGGCGACGCCCACCGTCCAGGTACCCGCGTGCAACCCCTCCTGGATGCCGACCTCGGTGTCGTCCACCTTGACCACCGTGGCGGGCCACCACACCCCCAGGTCGGCGAAGCAGCGGAACATCATCAGCGGCGAAGGGCGGCCCGCTACGAGGTCGCCCGCGCAGACGAGGTTGTCCGGCGCATAGCCGCCGGCCGCGGCGATGGGCGACAGGATGTCCATGATCGGCCGGTTGTAGCCGGTGGTGGAGCCGATCTTCAGCCCCCGGGCCCGCAGCGCGGCCACGGTGTCCAGCGCGCCGGGAATGAAATCGGCGAAATCGGCCACCACTGCCGCATTCATGGAGGTGAAGACTTCGTAGAGGTGGTCGATATCGGCATCGGCGAAGGGCCGGCCGTGCAGGTGCTCCCATTGCCGGGCGACCTCGGGCAGCAGGCTCAGGGCCTGGATGTGGTCCCACTTGGCGACGCCCATCGGGCCGCGGGCCTGCTCGATGCCGATCCGGATGCCGAATTGTTCGAACAGCCGCACGAAGGCGCCCATCGGCGCGCAGGAGCCGAAGTCGAGGATGGTGCCGGCCCAGTCGAAGACGACGGCGCTCAGCGTGGTGGTGGAAGGAGGCATGCCCATGTCGTGTCCTGATCGTGGCGCGGTGGGGAAAGGGTTGGGTGAAAGACGGCTCACCAGGCGTCGAAGGTGTCCTCGGCGATGCCGAAGGCGGTGCTGGCGCCGGTGCCGCTGGTGACGATCACCAGCCGGGTGGCGTCGTCGGGCCGGTCGATCAGGCAGTCGGTCGTGGCCGACGAGGGGTAGATGCCCACCCAGCGCTCGGTCACCCGGCAGGCCTGCAGCTTCACCGTGTCGCGCAGGTGGCGCAGGATGAGGTCGTCCACCCGCTCGTCGGCGAAGGGCTGGGGCGCGGCGCTGTAGTGGTGCGAGTCGCCCACCACCAGGGAGCCGTCGGCGCTTTGCACCACGATGAGGTGGATGCCGTTGGCCAGCGATTCGGCCTCTTCGCGCTGGAGTTGCTCGCGCAGCGCGGCGGCGGCGGGCAGGTCGCTGTAGCCCCGGTAGCGCACCAGGCTCAGGTCGGCCATGACCGAGCCGGGCAGCCGCAGGCCGGGCTCGGGCATGACGCGCAGCATGTGCAGCAGGCACAGCCGCAGGCCTTGCGGCGCCAGGCGCTCGGCGAACAGGCCGTGGATGTCCGAATGGGTGCAGACCACCACGCGCTCGGCGTGCAGCACGGCGCGCGCGGTGCGCACCCGCGGCGTGGCGACCTCCAGCACCGCCTCGCCGAAGCGGAACACCACGCCATGCGCCTTGGCCAGCCATTGGGTCAGCAAACCGATGGCCGTGCGCGATTCCACCCGCATCTCGTGCGGGCTGTAGAGCACGCCCTGGGCGCCCTCCAGCTGCAGCGCGGGCGCGCGGCGGGCGGCCTCGGCCACGCCGAGCAGTTCGCAGGCCTCGCCCATCTCGGTGCCCATGAACTGTTCGAGCACGGCCAGGGCCTGGGGCCTGAATGCCGTCAGGTACAGGCCGTGGTGCACGGCCTCGATGCCGGCCTGGGGCGCGACCTCGCCCCACACCTCGCGGGCCCGTCGGGCGCGGCGCCAGGTGTCGCCCGCACCCTGGCCGGTGACGGTGATGAAGCCGAAGTTGCGGATCGAGGCGCCGACGCAGGCCGCGTCGCGCTCGACCACGCAGACCTTCAGGCCGCGCCGGGCGGCGGTGTAGGCATGGGCCAGGCCGACGATGCCGGCGCCGACGACGATCACGTCGAAAGTGGGGTGGGTTTCCATGGTGCTTTTTCCAGGCGGCAGGGCGGTCTTCGTCGCTGCGCGCTGTGTTTTCAGGGGGTCATCGCCTTCATCGGGCCGGTGCACGCCAGGCCTGGGTGCGCCGCTCGACCCCATGGCCGGCGGCCAGGTACAGCAGCGTCACCACCGCCGAGGTGGCGGCGATCAGCACCGCCATGGCCGCGGCCGGGCCGGTGTCGCCGGCCTCGTCCAGGTTCAGGATGGCGACCGAGGCCAGCCGGGTGTCGGGCGAGTAGAGGAACACCACGGCCGAGATCGTCGTCATGGCGCTGATGAAAAAAATAGCGCGACACGTCCAGCAGCACCGGCAGGCAGATGGGCAGCGTCACGCGCCAGAAGGTCTTGTAGAGCGGCACCTTGAGCGAGGCGGACACCGCTTCGAACTCGGCATCCAGCGCCTTGAGCGCCGTCACCACGGTGAGGTGGCCGGTCGTGTAGAAGTGCACCACCGTGCACAGCACCATCAGCGGCAGCGTCTGGTACAGGCCGTGCAGCGGGTTGGCCGGCGCGTTGAAAAAGAAGATGTAGCCCAGGCCCAGCACCAGGCCGGGAACGGCCATGGGCAGCATGGCCGCCAGCCGCACCACCGGCCGCAGGGCTTGCAGGCCCCGGGTCTTTTCCAGCAGGTAGGCGCCGACGAACACCACGGCCGTCCCCACCACCGCCGTGCCGCAGGCGAGCTTCAGGCTGTTGGCCAGGGCATCGGCCAGGTCGGCATCGATCAGGCCCGCGACGTAATGGTCCAGGCTGGGCGACAGGTTGTACGGCCACAGCTTGGCGAAGGAGGCGAACACGGCCATGCCGAACATGGCCAGCACCAGGGCGGCGATGCACAGGCAATAGAGCGCCATGGCCGCATCGAATCCGCGCGCGCGCCGCGGCACCAGCGCCACGGCGCGCGCCGTGAGGGTGGCGGTCTGCCGGCGTTGCACCAGCCCGTCGATGGCGAAGGTGAGCACCGCCGGCAGCAACAGCAGCAGCGCCACCACCGCGCCGCGCTGGAAGTCGTGCTGGCCGATGACCAGCTTGAAGACGTCGGTGGCCAGCACGTTGAAGTTGCCGCCCACGACCTTGGGAATGCCGAAGTCGGTGATGACCAGGGTGAAGCACACCAGCGCGGCCGAGATCAGCCCGTACTTGGCGCCCGGCAGGGTGATGGTGAAGAATTTGCGCAGCGTGCCGGTGCCGAGCGCATCGGCCGCTTCGTACAGGCGCGCATCGGCCAGCGAAAGCGCCGTGACCAGGATCATCAGCACGTGCGGAAACACCGCGAAGCACTCGGCCAGCACGATGCCCGATGCGCCGTAGATGCCGGTGAACCCCAGCGCCGTCCAGAAGTCCCGGGCCACGCCCTGGTTGCCGAACCAGTAGATCAGCGAGATGGCCGACAGCAGCGAAGGCGCCAGCAGCGGCAGCAGCATCACCGTGCGCAGCAGCGCCTTGGCCGGCATGCAGCTGCGGGTCAGCGCATAGGCGAAGGCGAAGGCCAGCGGCAGCACGATGGCGGTCACCAGCAGCGACACCCACACGCTGTTCCACAGGCTGGTGAGTAAGGCGGGCGAAGCCAGGTAGGCGGTGAAGGCCCCCAGCCCCGACACCGCCCCGCCCTGCGGCGCATCCAGCGCCTTCGACAGGATGAGCAGCAGCGGCGCCACCAGTCCGACGCCCAGCAGCGCCACCACGCCCAGCAGGCCGAGGTGGGCCAGCCGGTCGCTCCAATGCACCCGCTGGCGCAGGGGCGCCGCGCGAACGGCCGCCGCCAC
>NZ_BAAJYS010000199.1:0-6845 GCF_057543315.1 Acidovorax sp. KPB24-07 | reverse complement strand
GCCGCCGCGTCGGCGAAGGCCTCGTCGGCCCGCTGTCGGCCAACGCGCATGGCCATTAGGCGCTCCATCCGACAGGGCCTGCACGGCCCCCAGCCGCGTAATCGGGGGCCACGCCCCATTGCCCGCCGAGCCCCGCATGCCACCCCCTTCGATCGATCGATTCCGACACCGCCAACCACTGCGCGCCCGCTCTGGCTTCCTGGAGCGCGCCGCTGCCCCGCACCGCCGCAGGCCCGCGTCGAAAGCGGTCCATGTCCGATAAGCCGTCGCCCCCCGCCCAAGACCTGGCCACGCCAGCCAGCAGCGCCTCCCCCGATGCAGGGCAGGATCCTCCGCCGTCCGGCGGCTGGGGCTCCGTCAGAGCGGTCGCCGGCACCTTGCTGCGCGATCGCCCGGGCGTCACGGTGATCAAGGCGCTGGCCCTGCAGAACAAGCACGACGGTTTCACCTGCTCCAGTTGCGCCTGGGCCAAGCCGCTGCATCCGCATCCCGCCGAGTTCTGCGAGAACGGTGCGAAAGCGACGTCGTGGGAGCTGACGGACCGGCGCCTGGACGCCGCCTTCTTCGAGGCCCACCCCTTGGCGGAACTCGCCGGCTGGACCGACCACGCGCTGGAAGCGGGCGGGCGGCTGACGGTTCCTCTGCGCTACGACGCCGGCCGGGACCGGTATGTCGAGGTCTCCTGGCAGGAGGCCTTCGACGGCATCGGCCGGGAACTGAAAGCGCTACAACCCGATGCGGTGGTGTTCTACGCGTCGGGCCGGGCGTCGCTGGAGACGTCGTACCTGTGGCAACTCTTCGCCCGGCTGTATGGGACCAACAACCTGCCCGACAGCTCGAACATGTGCCACGAGAGCACATCGGTCGGCCTCAAGCAGTCCATCGGGTCGCCGGTGGGCACGGTGGACCTGGACGACTTCGACCAGTGCGACGCCATCTTCTTCTTCGGCCAGAACGTCGGCGTGTCCAGTCCGCGCATGCTGCATCCCCTGCAGGACGCGCGGCGCCGGGGCGTGCCCATCGTGACCTTCAATCCGCTGCGCGAGAGCGGCCTGGTGGCGTTCAACAACCCCCAGTCGCCGGTGGACATGCTCACGCCGGGCAGCACCGCCATCAGCACGCAGTACCTGCAGGTCCGGCCCGGGGGCGACATCGCCGCGCTGACCGGCCTGTGCAAGTTCGTGATCGAGGCGGACGACGCCGCGCTGGCATCGGGCGGCCCCCGCGCCATCGATGCCCGGTTCGTCGCCGAGCACACGCAGGGCTACGACGAACTCGCGCAGGCGATGCGCGCCGCCCCGTGGGCCGACATCGAAAGCGACTCCGGCCTGTCCCGCTCGGCGCTGGAGGAGGCCGCACGCACCTACCTTGCGGCCGAACGCGTCATCGGCATCTACGGCATGGGGCTCACGCAGCACCGCGAGGGTGTGCTGAACGTGCAGATGCTCGCCAACCTGCTGCTGCTGCGCGGCAACGTGGGCAAGCCCGGTGCCGGGCTGTGCCCGGTGCGCGGGCATTCCAACGTGCAGGGGCAGCGCACGGTGGGCATCACCGAGAAGCCGGAACTCGCCCCGCTGGACCAGCTGGCCTCGCAGTTCCAGTTCGAGCCCCCGCGCAAGAAGGGCCTGGATACCGTCGCCGCCTGCCGGGGCATCCTGGACGGTTCGGTGCGGGCGTTCCTCGGCCTCGGCGGCAATTTCGTGCGCGCGGTGCCCGAGACGGCGCTCATCGAGGGCGCGTGGCGCCGGATGCGGCTGACCGTTCAGATCGCGACCAAGCTCAACCGCAGCCACGTGATGCATGGCGAGGTGGCCTACCTGCTGCCGTGCCTGGGCCGGGTGGAGATCGACCGGCAGGCCAGCGGCGAGCAAACGGTGTCGACCGAGGATTCGACGGGTTTCATGCACCCCTCCCGTGGCGTGGCCGAGCCGGCGGCCGCGACGCTGCGCTCCGAGCTGTCGATCGTGGCGGGCATCGCGCAGGCCACCCTCGCGCCGAACGCCTGCGTTCCGTGGGCCGGGTGGACCGACGACTACGCCCGCGTGCGGGACGCCATCGCGCTGACCTTCCCCAGGATCTTCCACGACTTCAACCGCCGGTTGGCGGTCCCGGGCGGCTTCGCGCGGCCCATCGCGGCCCGCCATCGGGTGTGGGAGACCGATAGCGGCAGGGCCGCTTTCGTCGCGCCCGGCGGCCTGCAGGCCGATCCGGACCAGGTGCCCACGCCCGTGGACGGCGAGGTGCTGCGCCTTTTCACGATCCGCAGCGACGACCAGTTCAACACCACCATCTACAGCCTGAACGACCGCTTTCGCCGGATCGAGGGCACGCGCCAGGTGCTGTTGATGAATGCCCACGACATCGAACGGCTCGGCTTGCAGGCCGGCGCCCGCGTGACGGCGCGCACGCAGTGGCGCCAGGACGATGTCCGCCGCGAGGTGTCCGGACTGACCGTCGTGGCCTACGACCTGCCGCGCGGTGCCGTGGCGGGCTACTACCCCGAACTCAACCCGTTGATGCCCCTGGACCACCACGCCAGGGAAAGCCACGTTCCCGCCGCCAAATCCATTCCCGTCCGCCTGTTCCCAGGCTGATGCGCCCGCCCCAACCCTCTCACTGCCAAGGACCCGCCATGCGCCAAGACCCCGCCAGCCAGTCGCCCGTTCGCTACCACCCTGCCGTCGAGCAGGCCGATCCCGACGAGCCGCAGGTGTTCGCCGATCTGGACCAGACGCTCGCCAAGATCCGCGAGACGACGTTCGAGCACAGCGGCCACGCGCGCCGCAGCGTCCATGCCAAGGCGCACGGCGTGCTGCGGGCGCAATTGACGGTGCTGCCGGACTTGCCCGAGCCGCTCGCCCAGGGGCTGTTCGCCCGGCCCGGCACGTACGACGCCATTCTGCGGTTCTCCACCAATCCGGGCGACGTGCTGGACGACAAGGTGTCCCTGCCCCGGGGCCTGGGCTTGAAGGTCCTCGGCGTCGAGGGCGCGCGGCTCCCGGGTTCGGAGTCCGACACCACCCAGAACTTCGTCTTTGCGGACAGCCCGGTCTTCGCCGCGCCCACGGCCCGGAAATTCCTGAGCAACCTCAAGCCCCTGGCGGCCACGACCGATGTGGCGGAAGGGGCCAAGAAAGCGCTGTCGGCCACCCTGCAGGTGGCGGAGAGGGTCGTCGAGGCCTTCGGCGGCAAGAGCGGCAAGCTGATCTCGCTGGGCGGGCATGCTCCGACGCACGTGCTGGGCGCCACCTTCTTCTCGGGTGCGGCATTGCGCCACGGCCAATACATCGCCAAGCTGTCGCTGGCGCCGGCATCGGACGCCTTGAAGGCGCTGGTGGATCAGAAGGTCGATCTCGACGGCCGGTCCGATGGCCTGCGCGAGGAGGTGGTCCGCTTCATGGCGGTGAACCCCGCGCAGTGGGACCTGCGGGTGCAGCTGTGCACCGACCTGGAGTCGATGCCGGTCGAAGACGCGTCCGTGGAGTGGCCGCAGGAACAGAGCCCCTACATCACCGTGGCCCGGCTGGTGGCGCAGCCGCAGACCGCGTGGAGCGAGGCCGTGGCCGCCGTGTCGGAAGACGGGCTCTTCTTCAGCCCCTGGCGCGGTCTGGCGGACCACCAGCCCCTGGGCAACGTGATGCGCGCCCGCAAGCTGGCATACGAACGCTCGGCGCAGTTCCGCGCGGACCGCAACCAGACGCCCGTGCGCGAACCGAGCGAGATTCCGCCGTCCATCGGGCGCGCATGACCGCATGCGCTGGCCTCGTGCCGGGGCCCGGGCTGGCGCCGGTGCCCGTGCCGGCGGGGCTCAGCCGCCCGGCAGCGCCTGCGCACAGGCATGCGCGCTGGCCCAGGCCCACTGGAAGTTGTAGCCCCCCAGCCAGCCGGTCACATCGACCACCTCGCCGATGAAGTACAGCCCCGGCTGGGCCTTGGCCTCCATGGTCTGCTGCGACAGCGCCCGCGTGTCCACGCCGCCCAGCGTCACCTCGGCCTTCTTGTAGCCCTCGGTGCCCGTGGGCACCAGCTCCCAGCGCGACAGCCGCTCGGCCAGCCGCGCCAGCGCCTTGTCGGAGGCCTCGTTGATGGGCCGCTGCCAGTCCGCGTCCTGCTGCACCCAGGTGTCGGCCAGGCGGCTGGGCACCAGGCCGGCCAGTTCGTTGGCGATGCGCTTTCTCGACCGCGCCTTGGCCTGCGCGAGCAGGGCGGGCAGGTCGGTGCCTGGCGCGAGGTGGATGGACAGGGGCAGGCCCTCCTGCCAGTAGCTGGAGATCTGCAGCACCGCCGGGCCCGAGAGCCCCCGGTGGGTGAACAGCAGGTCTTCGTGGAAGGCCATGCGCGCCTTCCTGGTGCCCGTGGAAATCTCCACCGGCAACGCCAGCCCGGCCAGCTGGGCGTAGGGCGCCCAGGCATCGCCGTCGAACGTCAGCGGCACCAGCCCCGGGCGGCGCTCCACCAGCGGGATGGCGAACTGCTGCGCGATCCGGTAGCCAAAGTCGGTGGCGCCGATCTTGGGGATCGACAGCCCCCCGGTCGCCACGACCACGCTGCGGGCCAGCACGGGACCGCGATCGGTATCAATTTGATAGCAAAACGCCCTAGTGGAATCTGTGCTGCAGGCCGAAAAGACCACATTTTTCACCCGGCACGGCTGCCAGCGCTGCACGCCGCCCGCGGCGCATTCGGCCAGCAGCATCTGGATGATGTCCTCCGCCGAGCGGTCGGCGAAGAGCTGGCCCTTGTGCTTTTCGTGGTGGGGGATGCCGTGCCGGTCCATCAGCGCGATGAAGTCGGCCGGCGTGTAGCGCGACAGCGCCGAGCGGCAGAACTGCGGGTTTTGCCCCACGAAGTGCTTGTGCGGCGCGGCCGGGTCCAGGTCGCGGTTGGTGAAGTTGCAGCGCCCGCCGCCCGAGATGCGGATCTTCTCGGCCACTTTTTCAGCGTGGTCGATCAGCAGCACCGAGAGGCCGCGCTGCCCCGCCTGCGCGGCGCAGAACAGGCCCGCCGCGCCGGCGCCGATGACGACGGCGTCGAACCGCCGCGCGGTGTCCGCCGTATTCATGGAAGCCACTAGCCCTTCCACGTGAACGGGAACTTCAGCTGCTTCATGAACCCGTTGGGCACGTAGTCGCCCAGCACGCCGTAGTGCTCGGGCCAGAGCTTGGTGCTCTTGACCGCCGTGCCGAAGGCGTAGTCGATGAAGGCGAAGTGCGCCGCGTAGTTCTTGTCCAGCGCCTCCTGGTCCTGGCTGTGGTGCCAGTGGTGGAAGTTGGGCGTGACGATCAGGTAGCGCAGCGGCCCCAGGCGCACGCTCACGTTGGCGTGGTTGAACACCGCCTGGAAGCCCACGATCACGATGTACGCGTCGATCACCTCCTTGGAAAAGCCCAGCACGTAGATCGGTGCCAGCACCAGCGTGCGCGTGATCAGCAGCTCCAGGATGTGCTGGCGCGAGCCGGCCATCCAGTCCATGCTTTTCACGCTGTGGTGCACCGCGTGCAGGCGCCACAGCACCGGCACCTCGTGGTAGGCCCGGTGCGTCCAGTACTGCACCAGGTCGGCCACCAGGATGATGAGGAAAAGCGCCACCCAGAAGTTCAGCCCCTGCACCCAGCCGCGGACGCCGTCGCTCGCGGCCCAGCCGAAGAACTTGTGCACCAGCAGGTTGGTGGCCAGCAGCACGAAGCCCACCACCATGTGGTTCACGATGAAGTGGTGGAAATCGGTCTGCCACTCGGCGCGGAACACCGGCTGGTCGCGCCGCAGGGCGAACAGCTTTTCGATGAAGATGAAGATCAGCGCGCTGCCCAGCAGGTCGAGGATGAACCAGTCCAGGCCGATGTAGGGCGTGTTGTCCGCGAAGTCGTTCACCGGCACCTTGTGCCCGCCCAGCAGCGCGGTGGACACCACCAGCAGGAAGGCCGCCGCCGACAGCCAGCGCGAGCGGTTGAACAGCATGTTGACGAGCGAGATGCCGCCCGCCGCCACCAGCGCGCCAGCATGATCATGCGGATCACGTCCACGTTGTAGCTCTTGCGCAGCTCCGGCGTGGTGAGGTATTGCGGGAAGTGGAAGGCCAGCACCCCCAGCATGCACAGGATGGCCAGCGACAGGGCGATGACGCCCGAGACCAGGCCGCGGCCGGTGCGCAGTTCGCCATGGCTGGCGGTGAGTTCGTTGAGTTTGTCGAGCATTTTTTCTCCGGGCGGGAACGCCGGGCGCGAGTGTAGCGAAGCCGCATCACCGGCCCGATCCGCGCCACGCAAGGCCCATGCCGCGGGCCCTCGCGCTTCTAAAATCGCGCGCCATGACGATCAACCTTCCGGCCAACCAGCTCAGCATGACCGTGCTGATGTCCCCCGACATGGCCAACTTCTCGGGCAACGTGCACGGCGGCGCGGTGCTGCGGCTGCTGGACCAGGTGGCCTACGCCTGCGCCACGCGCTACTCGGGCTGCTACGCCGTCACGCTCAGCGTGGACCAGGTCACCTTCCTGCAGCCGATCCACGTGGGCGAGCTGGTCACCTTCCTGGCCTGCGTGAACTACACCGGCAACTCGTCGATGGAAGTGGGCATCAAGGTGGTGGCCGAGAACATCCGCACCCAGGTGGCGCGCCACGTGAACAGCTGCTTTTTCACCATGGTGGCCGTGGACGAGGACCGCAAGCCCGTCGCCGTGCCGCCCCTGTCGCCCTCCACCGCCGACGAGCGCCGCCGCTGGGAGGCCGCGCTGCTGCGCAAGGCCCTGCGCAAGGAGCAGGCCGAGCGCTTCGAGCAGGTGCGGCTGGCGGCGGCGGGGCCGGCCGGCCTGTAGGAGACGTCAGAGACGCGGTGGCCGTGCGCCG
>NZ_BAAJYS010000198.1:0-6870 GCF_057543315.1 Acidovorax sp. KPB24-07 | reverse complement strand
CGAGCAGCTCGCCGTGTGCAACGCCGCCGGCGAGCGCATCGGCACCGTGGAGCGCGGCGCCGTGCGCCCCTTGGGGCTCGCCACCCAGGCCGTGCATCTGGTGGGCAGCGCGCCGGGGGGCTGCCTGTGGGTGCAGCAACGCGCCTTCGACAAACCCACCCACCCTGGAAAGTGGGACACGCTCATGGGTGGCATGGTCAGCGCCGCCGACACGCTGGACACGGCCCTGGAGCGGGAAACCTGGGAAGAGGCGGGCCTGCGCACGAGCGCGCTGCACGCCGTGGCGCACGGCCGCCACGTGGACTTCGCCCGGCCCAGCAGCGACGGCGAAGGCGTGGGCTACATGGTCGAGCGCATCGATTGGTTCCATGCCACCGTGCCCGAGGGCCTGGTGCCCGAGAACCAGGACGGCGAGGTGGAACGGTTTGAACTGCTGCCCACCGCCGAGGTGCACGCACGGCTGGCGCGCGGCGAGTTCACACCGGAGGCGGCGCTGGTGCTGGCGGGGTTCTACGGCTGGTAGCGCGCGAGGCCCTGGCAGGTCTCTCTTCGGTGCGCCGCAAGGTGTTTCGGGCTGGGGTGGGGGATTGAGGCCATCCGCTGGTCAGATCGGAAACATGGGCCCAGCCCCGTTTTACAAGGAAATCACCATGCTCAGTCTCGGTCACATCAAGCGCAAACTCACCGGCGGCTCTTCGTCTTTGGAGCGGCCGGCATCGCCCCCCGCTTCGCCGCCGCGCACGTCGCCCCATCGGCACGCATCTCCCCATGGAATGCCGCCATCGCGGCAGACGGGGGCGGGGCCTGTGGCCGGGCAAATGGGGCAGCCGCGGATCGACCTTCAGGCACAGCGCAACAGAACTGCACGCCTGGATTGGAGCGTGGCTTCCCAACTCTACGATCACCGCGTCATTTCAGCCGAGAGGAACAAGATCGGGATCCAAATGTTCGCGCAGGCGACTGGCAGCGAGACATTCGTTCCAGATCGCGCGGCCCTTGATAGAGCGGTCAAGGAGAACCTGACGGCGCGCGCCAATGCGAGCAACTGCTCGACCGAAGAGGTTTTCCGACGCACGGCGGCCGACCCGCATCTCAAAGCGGAATACGAGGCAGTGTGCGCAAAGATGAACACCATCAACAACCAGGGGGTCAGTTTCCATCGATTTGAAATGCTGCACATTGCCGCTGAGAATCTCGCGGCCCGCCAGCGGGCGGGGCAGCGGCAAAACCTGCAAGGAGGCGCTCACCAGCCGACCGCCAGCACTCCCGCATACCCATCGCAGCGCCTGCGCAGGCAGCGCGATGAAAGTCCGGCGCCCCGGCCCGGGACGTCGAGCGAAGGGGCTGGGCCCTCGCGCCCACAGGAAGCCATTCGCCGGCCGGACAAAGAACCCGTGCAGCCCGAGGCCCCTTTGGAGTCCTCCAGTCCGACTTCGCCTTCGGCGACCGGCTGGCGGGCCGCGACGTCCCGAAGGACACGGCCTGCATCACCGCCGCCGCCGGAATCCGTTGCCGCCCCGGTTCCTGCCTCGCCTGCCAGCGCCAGCGCGCCATCCGACGCGACCGGCCCGTCCGTGACGGCAGGGGAGGGGCCGAAGCTCAGCCGCAGCACCCAGTTCCAAGGCCGGCGCTTCAACGCGGCGTACGCAGCGGTCCGGCCGCAAGGTGGCGCCGAGCCGGCCGCTGCGGTCGCGGCGCTCGCCGGAAGGTCCAGTTTGCCGAGTACGCGGTGAGGGAAGGGATCGCTGAGAAAACGGATGGCACGAAGGGAAAGCCCGCACCGCTGCCCGGTGAGCTTCGGGACGGCAGTCTCTCGGAAATCAATCAGCAGATCCAGAGAAATAAGATCATGGAAAGCCAGGGCATGCTCCCGCCCGATGACGAAGACGAGGCAGAGACATCCGCATCGTCCGAAGCGGGCAGTCGCCGCACATCCGAACCCCTGACGCTGGAAAGTTTCGGTTTTTCGCTGGAGCAGGACAGCGATTCGGACACCATCTCCGACCACGGTCTGGCAGACGAAGAAGCCATGGAGGTCAGCGAAGAAGACCGGGCGGCGATTGGATCGATGGGCGGCCGCATGTTCACCCGGCCGGGCGTAGGACGCTGATTGCCGATGCGATGCCCCGTGCATCGCTGAGTGAATCATGCCGCTAGTAACAAGCACGTCTCGGTGAACGGGAGCGTGCGGCAGGTTCGCCCGCCGGCCTCGTGGCGGGCGTGGTCGAGGCGATCCAGCAGACCGGCATCCGCCACCACCTGCTGGCACTGACCGAATCGTTGGCGCTGGACAACGTGGAAGACTCGGTTGCCAAGAGGAACCTGCTGCGCATCAATTTTCTAATGCTATTGTTTTTATAGCGATATGCCCTAGTACTTATTGCGGCGGAGGCCTTTCAGGCTCTTCATGCCTCCGGTTGGTGCGCAGCCGGTTCACGGCGGAGGCGGCGCTGGTGCTGGTGCGGTTGACTGGCCGCAGAAGTGAAGGCCAAGGCCAGTCGATTGCGTTTTGCAACGCACTGCTTCGGATGGCTTCGGCGCCCATCTGGCGCATGCCTAAAGTAGAGCCATGTTCCACACTGCACGCAAGGATTCCCATGTTCAACGGCATCACCCATAAATTAGGCATAGGTCGCAGCAAGTCCAGCGACACGCAGGCCCATCCGAAAGAGGGTTCAGGCAAATCCTCGGGGAGTTCGTCAGGAAAGACATCGCGCCATTCGCATGCCGCTCCACCCGGAATGCCTTCTTCTCGTGCCCAATCGGGAGCCGCTGCGTCTGAGCAGGGCGCTCGCCCCCGCACGCAGATCGGTGGGGACTCGTCTTCGGGCCGCCCACTCAGCGTCAAGGAGCAACGGTATCAGCAATTGATGGCGGATGCGGCCATGGTGGGGGGCTCTATGCGCAGACCAGCCACACGCCCAGACCGAAAACTGAAAAACCGCCAGCTTCTGTGTCTTCTCCGTCCTCGAGCTTCACGCGTCAGGAGTCTTTCGACCCCGACATGCAAACCATGATGTTCAACACGCCCGATGCGAAGGAGTTTTATCAGCACATGGTGAACCCTGGCGCGCAAGCCCAAAGCAGTGCGTCTGCCGACGCTGCCGCGCCACCGAGCGGTCGTGTTTTTGGACGCAGCGGGCCGATCCAGAACCGCGATTACAACGCTGGGCCGGCGCCTCAGCGTTAGAGCGCTGGCGCAAGCCGCTGAGAGCGGGTTTCGAAGGCTTGGCGATGCAAGTCTTATGACGTCGCTTCGGTCGAGTGCCTTGGCTCTGCACGGGGCGGACTTCTTGTCTGCCGCTCCCGGGCCACCGTCCGTACCAGGTCCCACGCGGCCTGGGCCACCGGCGCCAGCGCCCGGTTGCGGCGGTGGACGAGCACGATTTCGCGGTCCACGCGCGGGCGCAGCGGGCGCACGGCCACCCCGGGCAGGCCCTCTGGCGGCAATGCCAGCGTGGGCACCACGGTGATGCCCAGGCCCGCGGCCAGCATGCGAAAGATCGTGGTCGGATGGCCGACCTCCTGCGCCACGGTGGCGGCCACGCCCTGGGCGGAAAACGCCTGGTCGATGAGGCGGCGGCTGCCCGAGGCATGGTCGAGCAAAAACCAACGGCTCGCCCGCCAGATCGGTCCAGCGCACGCTGCGCCGGCGCGCCAAAGGATGGCCAGGCGGGCAGGCCACGCAAAAGGGCTCGGTGAGGATGGCCTCGCAGGTGAGCGCCTCGCGCTCGCCAGGGTCGATCACCACGCCGAAATCCACTTCGCCCGACAGCACGCTCGCCAGCACGTCGTTCTGGATGCGGTCCAGCAGCACGATCTGCAGGCCCGGAATCTCGCGCTGGCAGCGGGCGATGCAGTCAGGCATGAGGTGGGCCGAAAGCGTGGGGCTGCTGGCCACGCGCACCCGGCCCCGCCGCTCGGACGCCATGCCGCGCACATCCAGCAGCACCGCGTCCAGGTCTTCCAGCACGCGCTCCAGGCGGGCGGCGAGGCTGCGGCCCGCCTCGGTCAGCTCGACCTCGCGTGTGGTGCGGTTGAGCAGCTGCAGACCCAATTGCGCCTCCAGTTCGGTGATGCAGCGGCTCACCGCGGGTTGCGTCAGGCCGATCTGTTCGCCCGCGCGGCTGAAATGGCGCGTGGCGGCGACGGCGCGAAAGACATGGAGCTGGCGCAGCGTGACATTCATGATTTCCCATCATAAAACCATCAGATAAATCCATTTCTCTTTGGATCGCGCGCCGGGCCTAATGGCGGCCATCCGATTGCAAAGGTTCCGCGCTCCATGGCCCGCTCCCGTTTCCTTCCCGACAATTTCACCCTCGCGCTGCTCGCCACCGTGGCGCTGGCCAGCCTGCTGCCCGCCTCGGGGCGGGTGGCCCAGGGCTTCGAGCAGGCCACGCTGGCCGCGGTGGCGCTGCTGTTCTTCCTGCACGGCGCCAAGCTGTCGCGGGAGGCCATCGTGGCCGGCCTGTCGCACTGGCGCCTGCACCTGGTGGTGGTGGCCTCGACCTTCGTGCTCTTTCCGCTCATCGGCTGGGCGCTGCGGCCGGTGCTGCAGCCGCTGGTCACGCCCGAGCTGTACCTGGGCGTGCTCTTCCTGTGCGTGCTGCCGGCGACCGTGCAGTCGGCCATCGCCTTCACCGCCATGGCACGCGGCAACATGCCTGCCGCCGTGTGCGCTGCCTCGGGCTCGACGCTGCTGGGCATCGTGATCACGCCGCTGCTGGTGGGCTGGCTGCTGCCGGGCGTTCCCATGGCGCATGGCGCGGGCGGCGCAGCGGGTGGGGGCACGCATGATCTGCTGGCCAGCATCGGGCGCATCACGCTGCAATTGTTCGTTCCCTTCCTGTCGGGCCATCTGCTGCGACCGTGGATCAGCGGCTTCGTGCAGCGCCGTGCCGCGGTGCTCAAGTTCGTGGACCAGGGCTCGATCCTGCTGGTGGTCTACACGGCTTTCAGTGCGGCGGTGATCGAGGGGCTGTGGCGGCAGATTCCGCTGCCGGCGCTGGCCGGGCTGCTGGTCGTGTGCGCGGTGATTCTGGCCATCGCCCTGACGGCCACGACGTGGATCAGCCGGCGGTTCGGTTTTTCGAAAGAGGACGAGATCACCGTGGTGTTCTGCGGCTCCAAGAAAAGCCTGGCGAGCGGCGTGCCCATGGCCAAGGTGCTGTTCGCCTCGCACGCGGTGGGGGCCATCGTGCTGCCGCTGATGGTGTTCCACCAGCTGCAGCTCATGGTGTGCGCGGTGCTCGCACAGCGTTATGCCCGCCGGCCCGAGGGGCTCGCCCCCGCGGATCGCATCGCCGCCAATGCAGCGACGGCCCGCGCGGCCGAAACCTCGCAGGTCCGGTAGAAGGCCGGGGTCAAGCGCCCCAGAGGGCACCCTGGCCTCAGTCCTGTTCTTCGCCGGGCGGCACCTTCAGGCGGTCGTTGCGGACCTCTTTCATCATGGCCTCGCCCTCGGGGTCTGTGTCGTCCACCGGCACGCTGTCTTCCTGGGTGATTTCCGGCTCGTCGTTACCGGGGGGATGCTTGGGAGTGTTCATCGTGTCTCCTGGGGCGGGGATGCCGGCGGGGCAGTGCCTGACG
The DNA here is from genome assembly GCF_057543315.1 of Acidovorax sp. KPB24-07. NCBI lineage: Bacteria > Pseudomonadati > Pseudomonadota > Betaproteobacteria > Burkholderiales > Comamonadaceae > Acidovorax > Acidovorax sp. KPB24-07. The sequence continues at coordinate 1,278 of NZ_BAAJYS010000198.1, read as the reverse complement.
GGTCTGCCCGGCCTTCGGCGGATGCCGATTTGGATTCATCAAGGCTGCAGCATCTCCGGCTGCGTGCGGATCGAGGTGCGGTCGCGCTGGTCCTTGAGCTTGCCGAGGGCGCTGTCCAGCGCGCGCTGCAACTTGGCTTCGGCGCCTCGGAAGGCTTCATCCACGGTGGGCGCGTTGTGGGTTGCGACAACGGGCGCATGCTGGGGCACCAAAGCCTCGATCACGCAGCGCTTGTCGTCCGCACCACCCCGGTCATGGTTGACGTCCGACAGGTGCACTTCGACGCGCCGCACGCCCTCGGTGAACCGTGACAGATTCTTTCGGATCTCGGCGTCGGCCCAGCGTTCCAGGCTCTCGCGGTTGTCCATGCCATTGCCCGTGTTGATGTGAATTTCCATGAGATCTCCTGATGCAGATAAGAGAACCTAGAGTGCCGTGGGCGGCCCCGCCGCCCTGTAGGCCGAGGGAGCATGGGGCCGTGCGCAGGGTCCTTTGTCACGTTGCGTGACACCTGGGCTGAAGCTCCCCTCACATCGCTCAGCCGTGGCGCTGTGCCCCGTGGAAATCCAAAAAAAGCCATGCGGGTGCCTTGGCATGGGGCGGATTCGCCTGTTAAATTTCGTAAGAGGGGTGAGAGGTGCTGCAGGCGTCGAGCCATGCACCCGAAGCGGAAGACGCAGGCCGTTTTCCGGACAACGGCCCCGAATCTTTGCCGCGACCCGAGCGTCGTTGCACGCCCTGTTTCCCGGTTCGGAAAGAGGCATCCGGCAAAGAATTCGTTTCTCAAAAAAATCAGAACGGGTTGCGCCATGCACACGATTTCCTCTGGCCCGCGGCATGGCCGCCATGTCCTCGCGGCGTTGATCGCCTGTACGGCATCTCTGCATGTCGCCGCAGCGCATGCCGCCGATGTCCGCATCACGCTGCCCCCTGGCGGCGGCTTCAGCGTGCGCAGCAGTGGCGGCGCCGATGAGCGCCTGCGGGTGCAGTCCGATGGCGCGGTCCTGTTGCCTGCACTGCCTGCCTCGCCGCAACAGGGCCAGCTGGCATGTTTCGATGGCGCTTCGGGCCGCCTGGGGAGTTGTTCCCCGGCCGCTGCTTCGGCCTTGGCGGGGCCCACCGGCGCGACCGGTCCGGCCGGGCCCGGTGGGGCGACAGGTGCTACGGGGGCCACGGGGCGCGCAGGGGGCAACCGGCGGCAACCGGGTCATCGGGTGCGACCGGAGCGACGGGGGCCCATCGGATTGGCTGGCGCCACCGGTCCGGCAGGTCCGCAAG
>NZ_BAAJYS010000197.1:0-6958 GCF_057543315.1 Acidovorax sp. KPB24-07 | reverse complement strand
CCCGGCCTGGATCGCCGCCGCCGCGCTGGCCGGTGGCGCGGCGCTGGCTTTTGGGGGGCTGCTGGTGCGCGACTACGAACGGGTGAGCCAGCTCTACCGCGCCGTGCCCGACCGCGACCCGGCCTACCGCGAAGACACCGCCCGCAAGGTGCTGGGCGATATCGCCTTCTTCCGCGGCACGGCCGATTTCGCCACCGTGACGACGACACCCGTGACCGCGCAGAACGCGGCCGACGTCCACACCCGGGCCACCCGGCTGCTGCATTACTCGCCCGAGCCCCGTGTCATCGAGGCGGTGCTGGCCAGTGCGGCATTGCTCGGGCGCACGGACGAGGTGGATTTCCACACGGTGCGCTACCGCATCGCCTATCCGCAGGAGTACGCGCGCTGGGCGGCCAGCCACCCGGCCGCCGCGGCCTCCGCCCCGCTGCCTTGATGCCCTGACCGCCCCTCAGGCCAGGCCGCAGAACCGCGCCACCGTGCCGATTTGCGCGGGAAAGTCGCTCAAGGCATGGTCGCCGCCCTCCAGCAGGACCACCTGCGCGGCGGCATAGCGGCTCGCCATTTCGCGCCAGTCCAGCAGCTCGTCGCCCTTGGCGATGATGGCCAGTTCCGGGCCGGCCGGGGGCCGGCCCCGCATGTCCAGCGCGCGCAGCTCGGCGATGTATTCGGGGCGGAAGAAAAAGCGCTCGGCCGGGTCGTGCCATGCGGTCTGCTCGCCGATGTAGCGTTCCAGGTCCCGCGCCGGGTCCACGGCGGGGTTCAGCAGCACGCTCGGGCAGCGGGCCTGCTGCGCCACCCAGCTCGCGTAGAACCCGCCGAGGGAGGAGCCCACCACCGCCATCGCCCCCTGCGGCCAGTCCGCGATGCCCTGCGCCACGAGGCCCATGGCCGCCCGGGGCGAAGGCGGCAACTGCGGGCACCAGAAATGCACGCCCGGATGGTGGGCGGCCACGTGCGCCGCCATCTGCCGGGCCTTGGCCGACTGGGGCGAGGAGCGAAAGCCGTGCAGGTAGAGCAGGTGGGTGGTGGGCATGGTGGGGCGCGCGGCGGCGTGGAGCGATGCAGGCAATGGTGCGGCAGTGCCGGGGGCCTTCGATTGTGCCGGGATGGCGGCGCCTTCGGCCGGCCGGATAATCGCGCCCCATGTCCGCCGTCTTCGACAAACCCTCCCTGCTGCAGCGCGTCCTGCCCTTGTTCCGTGGCTTCGACTGGCTGCTCATCCTGGTGCTGTTGATGCTGGCATCGACCGGGCTGGTGGCCATGTATTCCTCGGGCTACGACCACGGCACGCGCTTTTACGACCATGGCCGCAACATGCTGCTGGCCGCCGGCATCCTGTTCGTGGTGGCGCAGGTGCCGCCCCAGCGGCTGATGGCGATGGCCGTTCCGCTGTACACGGTGGGGGTGGCGCTGCTGGTGGCGGTGGCGCTGTTCGGCATCACCAAGAAGGGCGCGCAGCGCTGGATCAACCTGGGGCTGGTCATCCAGCCCAGCGAACTGCTCAAGATCGCCATGCCGCTCATGCTGGCCTGGTGGTTCCAGCGGCGCGAGGGCCAGCTGCGGCCGCTGGACTTCGTGGTGGCCGGCGTGCTGCTGGCGGTGCCGGTGGGGCTCATCATGAAGCAGCCCGACCTGGGCACCTCGCTGCTGGTGCTGGCGGCCGGGCTGTCGGTGATCTTCTTCGCCGGCCTGCCCTGGAAGCTGGTGCTGCCGCCCGTGCTGATCGGGGGCATCGGCATCGCCCTCATCGTGTGGTTCGAGCCCCAGCTGTGCGCCGACGGGGTGCGCTGGCCCGTGCTGCACGACTACCAGCAGCAGCGCATCTGCACCCTGCTGGACCCCACGCGCGATCCGCTGGGCAAGGGCTTTCACATCATCCAGGGCATGATCGCCATCGGCTCGGGGGGCTTCTGGGGCAAGGGCTTCATGGCCGGCACGCAGACGCACCTGGAGTTCATTCCCGAGCGCACGACCGACTTCATCTTCGCCGCGTTCTCCGAGGAGTTCGGCCTGGCCGGCAACCTGTTCCTGATCGTGTGCTTCCTGATGCTGGTGTGGCGGGGCCTGGCCATCGCGGTCGGGGCCACCACGCTGTTCTCGCGCCTGATGGCCGGCGCGGTGTCGATGATCTTCTTCACCTACGCCTTCGTGAACATGGGCATGGTGAGCGGCATCCTGCCCGTGGTGGGCGTGCCGCTGCCCTTCGTGAGCTACGGCGGCACCGCCATGGTCACGCTGGGGCTGGCGCTGGGCGTGCTGATGTCCATCGCACGGGCGCAGCGCATTCCGCTGAACGAGCGCACATGAAAAAGCCGGCCAGGCGGCCGGCTGTGTCGGGCGTGGCCGGGCGGGCTCAGGCCTGCAGCGGCTCGTGCGCGGTCTCGCGGGCGACCAGCAGGGCCACCAGCGTGAGGCCCAGCGCGGCCGTCACGTAGAGCGACACCGCCACGGTGGAGCCGTACGACTTGAACAGCGAGGCGATGATCAGCGGCGCGAAGCCGCCCCCCAGGATGCCCGCCAGCGTGTAGGCCAGCGAGGCGCCGGCATAGCGCACCCGGTTGGGAAACTGCTCGGTCACGAAGGCGGCCTGCGGGCCGTACATCATGGCGTGGATCAGCAGGCCGCCGACCACCGCCGCGCAGATGGCGAGCGGCTGCGCCCGGTCCATCAGCACGAAGAACACGAAGGCCCAGGCAATGCCCAGCAGCGCGCCGGCGATGTACACCGGGCGCCGGCCGATGCGGTCCGACAGGTTGCCCACGTGCGGGATCACCAGCACCGCGACGATGTTGCCCAGCACCGGAATCCACAGGTACACGCTCTTGTCGAAGCCCACGCCATAGCCCGGCTGCACGGCATAGGCCGCGCCGAACACCGTCGCCACCACCGGGATCACGTTCATGAGCGCCATGCACACCACGCGCAGCATGTTCGGCCCGTTCTCCTGGAACGCCTGCACGATGGGCGCGCGCGGCACGGCGCCCTGCCGGCGCTCGGCGGTGAACACGGGGGTCTCCTGCACTTCGCGGCGGATGTAGTAGCCCACCAGGATGACGATGAAGCTCAGCAGGAACGGCACGCGCCAGCCCCAGGTGTTGAACTGCTCGGCCGGCAAGAAATACGCCAGCGGCAGGAACACCGCCGCCGCCAGCACCTGCCCTGCCTGCACGCCCTGCAGCGCGAAGCTGGCATAAAAGCCCCGCCGCCCGGTCGGCGCGTGCTCCAGGATCATCGAGCTGGCCCCCGAGATCTCGCCGGCCACCGCGAAGCCCTGGATCAGGCGCAGCACCACGAGCATCGCCGGGGCCAGCAGGCCGGCCTGCGCATAGGTGGGCAGCAGGCCCACGGCCAGGGTGGAAAAGCCCATCAGGAACATGCACAGCACCAGTACCTGCTTGCGGCCATGGGTGTCGCCCCAGTGGCCGAGCACCAGGGCACCGATGGGCCGGGCCACGTAGCCCACGCCGTAGGTGGCGAGCGAGGCCACGATGGCCGCCGTCGGGTTGCCTGCGGGAAAGAAGATCTGGGGAAAGATCAGCGATGCGGCGGTGGCGTAGATGAAGAAGTCGTAGTACTCCAGCACCGAGCCGATCCAGCCACTGGCGGTGGCCTTGCGCGTTTGCTGTAAGCCGCTGTCGGCGGCGCGGTGGTCTGGCATGGGTTTGTCTCCCCTGTTGGAATGGTTGGATGGACGCAAAAGCCTGCGTTGGGCGTTTGGCGGAGCATCTCATGCCTTGGGGTGCCTTTTGGCCATCCGTGCATGGCGGATGGCGCTGGCCGGCGGTGCATCAGGCCTTGCGTTCGAGCTCCCTGGCGTACCGGTGGCTGGCGATGCCCAGGACGATGCCGAAAACGATGAACCCCAGCCCGAAGGCATGGCCGAAACCGAACCATGACCCTTTGCCGCTGCCGGAAAAGGCGATGAACAGGGCACCGGCAGCGATGAAGAACAGGGGCGCAAGGAAGCGGTTGCGCCGCTGCGCGGCCAGCACCACGCTGCTTTGCGCGACCTGCGAATCCAGCGTGCGCGCCTTGGTCTCGCAAGGGCCCTGGCTGCAGCAGATGGAATGGCCCAGGTCCTTGGCGCAGGCCGGGCAGACCCCCTTGTTGCAGGCGCGGCAGGTGCCCACGGCGTCGGCGCCCTGGTGTACGAAGCACTTCATGGATTCTCCGGGTGGTTGGTGGCCATCCCGCGGACTTTAGCGTTGCAGGCGCGGCGGTCCCAGGCGTCATGCCCCATCGGCTGGAAGCGGCGGGGCGGCGTCGATGGGCGCCCAGCCCTCCACGGATTCCAGTGCCACCCGGGCGCACCGGGCCGTGGATCGGGCCGCAAAGGCCTGCTGGTACCGAAGGGAGGCCGCGTCCCATTGGAAGTCCTGCGCAAACCCCTTGGCCAGCACCTCCAGCCGGGCGATCTTCCACCCGTCCACGTCGATCAGCGCAGCGCAGGTGATGGGCCCTGCGGCGTAGTCGGTGGTCAGCCATTCCTGCGCGGCCAGAAAGCGCGAGTCGGGCGACCATTGGAGGGGCTGGCCGAAGAGCCGGTGCGGGATGCCGCGGCCGTCGATCGACAGGCGAAAGTACTCCGGGCCGAACCGGATCTCGCCTTCGAAGCGCAGCGCCGCCCGGTGGGTTCCGTCCGGAGAACGTGCCATGTTTGAATCGCTGCAAGGGGCCGGCCTTCTGCCGCCCGCGTCACAGCGCGAAGATCTTGCCCGGGTTCAGGATGTTCTTCGGGTCCAGCGCGCGCTTGATGGCCCGCATCATGTCCACCGCGCCCGCGCCGGTCTCGTCCAGGAGGAAGCCCATCTTGTGCAGGCCCACGCCGTGCTCGCCCGTGCAGGTGCCGCCCAGGCGCAGGGCGCGGGCGACGAGCTGGTGGTTCAGGTCCTCGGCCTTCAGGCGCTCTTCGGCGCTTTCGGGGTCGATCAGGTAGCCGAAGTGGAAGTTGCCGTCGCCCACGTGGCCGACGAGGAAGTAGGGGATGCCGCTCGCGTCGGCCTCGGTCACCGAGTCGAGCAGGCAGTCGGCCAGGCGGCTGATGGGCACGCAGGTGTCGGTGCTGATGGCGCGGCAGCCAGGGCGGCTTTGCACCGCGGCGAAATAGGCGTTGTGCCGCGCGGTCCACAGGCGGGTGCGTTCCTCGGGGGTGGTGGCCCATTCGAACGCGTTGCCGCCGAACTCGGCCGCGATCTCCTGCACCACCTCGGCCTGCTCCTTCACGCCGGCAGGCGAGCCGTGGAATTCCATGAGCAGCATGGGCTCCTCGCGCAGGCCCAGCTTGCTGTGGGCGTTGACCATGCGCACGGTGTGCGCGTCGATCAGCTCCACGCGCGCGATCGGCACGCCCAGCTGGATGGTCTGGATGGTGGTGCGCACGGCCGCCTCGATGCTCGGGAACGAGCAGATGGCGGCCGACACGGCCTCAGGCAGCGGATACAGGCGCACGGTGACCTCGGTGATCACGCCCAGCGTGCCTTCGCTGCCCACCAGGAGGCGGGTGAGGTCGTAGCCCGCGGCGCTCTTCTTGGCGCGTGTGCCGGTGCGGATGGCCTCGCCGCCGGCCGTGACCACTTCGAGGGCCAGCACGTTCTCGCGCATGGTGCCGTAGCGCACGGCGTTGGTGCCGCTGGCGCGGGTGGCGCACATGCCGCCGATGCTGGCGTCCGCGCCGGGGTCGATGGGAAAGAACAGGCCCGTGTCCTTGATGGCATCGTTGAGCTGCTTGCGCGTGATGCCGGGCTGCACGGTCACGGTGAGGTCGTCGGCATCGACGCTGAGCACGCGGTTCATGCGGTTCACGTCGATGCTGATGCCGCCCTGCACGGCCAGCAGGTGGCCTTCGAGCGAGGAGCCCGCGCCGTACGGAATCACCGGCACGTCGTGCTGCGCGGCGAGCTTCACGGCGTCGGCCACGTCCTGCGTGGTTTCGGCGAACACCACGGCCGAGGGGGGCGGCGCCTTGAGCGAGCCCTCGTCGCGACCGTGCTGTTCACGCACCGCCTGGGCCGTGGAGCACTGCGCGCCGAAGCGGGCGGCGAGTGCGTCGAGCAGTGCCTGCGGAACGGGGCGCAGGTGGATTTCGGGAAGCAGGTGCTTGGCGGCGGCGGGGGCGTTCATGGCGTGTCTCCAGGCTGGAATGGGTGCGGCTTTTTCATTGTAGGCAGCCCGTCGCAGGCAGGGGATTGCCCGGGATTGACGGTCTCGCTGCCGCGTATTTACATTACGTTCGAAATGTATAACGTTTGCCGCCGATGATCCACCGCACGCCCCGCCGCACCCATGCCGAGCGCAGCGCCGCCACGCAGCAGCGCCTGATCGCCACGGCCATCGAGGTCATCCAGTCGCGCAGCTTCGAGGCGATGTCGATCCACGAGCTGGCCCGCACGGCGGGAATGACGTCTGGGGCGGTGCAGCACCACTTCGAGTCGAAGGCCGCGCTGATGATGCGCGTGCTCGCCGAGCTGATCGCGGCGCAGGACCGCGAGGGCCTGCTGTGGCCCGCCGCATCGCTGCCGGCGCTGCAGCGCGCGCAGCATTTCGTGCGGTCCGCGTGGCACATCGTCTATGCGCAGCCGCGCTTCATGGCGGCGTGGAACATCTACCTGGGCAGCCGCAACCAGCCCGAGGTGGTGGCGCACATCGCCGCGCTGCGCCAGGATCTCAATGCGCGCATGCACACGGGGTTCTTCGAGGCGTTTCCCGAACTGGCGGGCGACCCGGAGCGCGAGGGGTTCGTGGGGCTGGTGTTCTCCACGCTGCGCGGCCTGGGCCTGCTGGAGATGTTCCGTCCCGCCGACGAAGCCGCCCATGCGCAACTCGATTGCCTGGCCACGCTCATCGCGCAGCGCTGCGACGGCCTGGCCCGCGCGGGCGCTCCGGCATCGAAACCCCGACCCCGCGCCAGGCCCTCGCGCGCGGCATGACCGGCGCCGTGCCCTGGCCCGGGCACGTG
>NZ_BAAJYS010000196.1:0-7052 GCF_057543315.1 Acidovorax sp. KPB24-07 | reverse complement strand
AACCGGCGCGCGATGCGGGCGCGCCTGCAGCGACCGTGCCTGCCGAGCCGATGCCGCCGCAGACCACCAGCGCCCCCGTTGCCGAGCCGGAACCATCCGTCGCAGCCCTGCCGGTGCCTGCGCCCGATTCCACGCCCGCGTGGGAAGACGCCGGCACGCCGGTGCAGCCCCCTCCCGGCGAGCCCCAGCCGGCAGCCTCGCCGGTGCGGCTACCCGTCCATTCGCCCGATGATTTCCGCCGCGCGGCCTCTCCAGCCCCTGTGCCAGCGCAACGACCAGTGGCGTCGGCGCCGTCGGCGCCCGAATACATGGCGATCCCCGTGCGCACCGCTCCCGAGCCGGGCGCGCGCCTGCAGCCGCTCGCGCCGACGGGCTCCCTTCCCGCATCCGCCCGCTACACGGCCACGGAAGAGGGCGATGTCTGGCACGCCACCGTGCAGCAACTCGTGGCTGCCGAGGCCATTGCGGCGCTGGTGCGGGAATTGGCCCTGCAGTCCCAATTGGTGGCACGTGACGCCGGACACTGGCTGCTGCGCGTGGAGCGTGAATCGCTCAACCAGCCCGTGGCGCGCGAGCGCCTGCGGGCGGCGCTGGAGGCCGCGGGCCATGCGACCCAGATCAGCGTCGAACTGGGCGTGGTCATCGACAGCCCGGCCCGGCGCAATGCGGCCGCCGCGGCAGAGCGCCAGCGCCTGGCCGAGGAGATCGTGCACAACGACCCGTACGTGCAGACGCTGGTGCGGGACTTCGGCGCCAAGATCGTGCCGGGCAGCATCAAGCCGGCATGACGGCAGGCGTTGCCATCCTCCAGACGATTCGTTGATTCATTCATTCCATTCAAGCCTCCCCTTCATTCCCATCAGAAAAGGAAAACTCACATGTTCAACAAGGGACAACTCGCCGGCCTCATGAAGCAGGCCCAGGCCATGCAGGACAACCTGAAGAAGGCCCAGGACGAACTCGGCAACATCGAAGTGGAAGGCGAATCCGGCGCGGGCCTGGTGAAGGTGCTCATGACCTGCAAGCACGACGTCAAGCGCGTGACCATCGACCCCAGCCTGCTGGCCGATGACAAGGACATGCTCGAAGACCTTGTGGCGGCCGCCTTCAATGCGGCGGTGCGCAAGGCAGAAGAAACCTCGCAGGAAAAGATGGGCAAGCTGACTGCTGGCATGCCGGGGCTGCCTCCCGGGATGAAATTCCCTTTCTGATCCAGGTGGCGGCCGCCGGGCGCGCCGCACCCTTTCATTGCCTTTCGCGGGCATGTCTCTTTGATTCTTGAACGGCGCCTTGCATGTCCGACACCAATTCCCTCGATGCCCTGGTCCAGGCGCTGCGCCGCCTGCCGGGCGTGGGCGTGAAGTCGGCACAGCGCATGGCCTTCCATCTGCTGCAGCACGACCGCGAAGGCGCCGAGGTGCTATCGCGGGCGCTCCATGAAGCGACAGTGTCGGTGCACCACTGCGAACGCTGCCACACCTTCACCGAAGCCGCGGTGTGCGACACCTGCCTGGACCCGGAACGCGATGCCAGCCGGCTGGCCGTGGTGGAAACCCCGGCCGATCAGGCCGCGCTGGAGCGCACGGCGGCGTTTCGCGGGCTGTACTTCGTGCTCATGGGGCGGCTGTCGCCACTGGACGGAGTGGGGCCGAAGGACATCGGGCTGCAAAAGCTCATGGAGCGGGCCACCGATGGCGTGGTGCAGGAGGTGATTCTGGCCACCAATTTCACGGCCGAGGGCGAGGCCACGGCCTATGTCATCAGCGAGGCACTCAAGAGCCGGGGGCTGCACGTCACCCGGCTGGCCCGCGGTGTTCCGGTGGGCAGCGAACTGGAATACGTGGACCTGGGCACCATCGCGCATGCGCTGGTCGATCGCCGCTGACACTATAAAATTGATAGCTGCCAGCGCAATGTTCAATGGCGCTGGAGCACGAAAAGGCTTGAACCATGAATTCCCTACATGTGGCGCATTTCACCGTCGCCTACTGGTGCGTGCTGCTGATGGCGCTGCTGCCCACGGGGTGCGCCCTGATCGCCAAGCGCGGCAGCTTCCAGGTGTCGGACAACCGCGATCCGCGTGGATGGGCCTCCCGGCAGACCGACTGGCGCGCCCGTGCCCTGGCCGCACAGTCCAACACCTTCGAAGCACTGCCGTTCTTCATCGGTGCGGTGGTGATCGCGCACCAACTGGGGGCCGGGCAGACGCTGCTCGATATCCTGGCGTTCCTCTTCGTGATGCTGCGCGTCTTCTACGTGATGATGTACGTGTCCGACCTGCCCACCGCCCGCAGTGCCGTGTGGCTCGGGGCGCTGGTGGTCAACATCGCCATTCTCTTCATCGGCTACCGCTGAGGCGCCGCCGCGGTGGTACCGCGGCAATCCACCGCCTGGATCGCCCTGGCATCCATCCATTAACCCGACTTTCCGTGCCTGTCCCTCAGGGATTGCCCTGACGGGGCGGCTGCGCGCAGGTGGCACGATTGCTGCACTGCAGCATTTCCTTGAATTCGCTTTTCCCCATGGATTTTCCTCGCATCCGCCGCCGCCACTTCGGTACGTTGTCCGCCCTCTCGATGGCGGCCTGGGCGGGCGCGGATGCCTTGGCGGTGCCGTCGCCGTTCAAGGCTGGGACCGGTCCGCTGCGGGTGGCGGTCGGGGGCTCGGGGCTGCTGTACCACCTGCCGCTGACCATCGCTCAGGAGCTGGGCTTCTTCCGGGCCGAGGGGTTGCACGTGGTGGTTCAGGACTACCCGGGCGGCGCCCTGGCCTTGCAGGCGTTGCAGGACGGCGAGGCCGATGTGTGCTCGGGCGCGTACGACCACGTGCTGCGTCAGCAACTGCAGGGCCGCAGCTACTGCGCCATCGTGCTGCAGGGGCGGGCGCCGCAACTGGCCCTGGCGGCATCGACACGGGCATGGCCCGTCAAGAGCGTGAGCCGCTTCAAGGGCATGCGCGTGGGCGTGTCGGCCCTGGGGTCTTCCACCCACCATGTGGCGCAGTTGATGCTGTCGCGGGATGGCGCGCCGCTGGACGAGGTGTCCTTTGTCGGTGTGGGCTCCGCCCTGGGGGCGGTGGCCGCGCTGCGACAGGGGCGGGTGCATGCGCTGTGCCATGCCGATCCGATCGTCAGCGCGCTGGAGCAGCGCGCCGAGGTGCGGGTGCTGTGCGACACGCGCTCACTCAAAGGGTCGCAGGAGCTGTTCGGCGGCACCATGCCGGCCGCCAGCCTCTATGCGCCGCAGTCGTTTGTGCAAAAGCAGCCGGCCCGCTCGCAGGCCCTGGCCAATGCCATGGTCCATGCCCTCAAATGGCTGCAGACAGCCAGCCCGGCCGACCTGGTGCGGGCCGTGCCGTCCGGGTACCTGCTGGGCGAGCGGGGGGCTTATCTGGCGGCATTCCACAAGGTGCGGGACACCTTCTCGCCCGACGGCCTCATGCCCGATGACGGCCCGGCCAACGCGGCGCGGGTGGTGGCCCGCCTGCGATCCGAACTGGCGCCGCTCAAGATCGATCTGGGGCGCACGTTCACGAACGAATTCGCGCGCAAGGCCAAGCAGAAGTTCAATGCCTGAGGGGCAGGTCCCTGCGGTGCCTGCTTGCGCCGGCCGGCACTTTGGCTGAACTGTCCGACACACGGCGGCAAGGGTGTGGCGATAGAGTCGAGGGCGCGCCGGCGTCGGTCTCACCGCGGCGCTGCAATGCACCGGTTGCGCTCCTTCATTCCATCACTCCAACAAGGATCTTTCCATGTCGCTGAACCTCAGTATCGGCCCCCTCGTTTCCCTGATCGCAGGCATCCTGATCCTGGTCATGCCCCGCCTGCTCAACTACATCGTGGCCCTGTACCTCATCGTGATGGGCGTGCTGGGCTTGGTCGGCATGCACAACCTGCGCCTCTGAAGCGCATGCTTGCCGGGCCGCCCCGCACACGCGCTGGACGGCCAGCCTCTTCAGGGCGATGCCTTGATTCGGCCTGGCTGCCGCTCAGCGCTTCTTGCGCGAGGGCGTTCCACCCTTGCGGGTGGGGGCCGCAGGGGCCTTGGCGCCTCGCGTGGAGGTCTGCTTGATCGCCGGGCGCGCGGACGAGGTGGCGGCCAGCTTCACCGGCAGGTACATCACGACCTGCTGGCCGGCCTTGAAGGCGGCGTTGGCCTTGACGTCGTTCCATTCGGCCACATTGGCGGCGCTCACCTTGTAGCGGTTGGCGATGCTGGCGACCGAGTCGCGCTTGCCAGCGCGCACCGTGGTGCGGCGCGTGACGATTTCCGGCGTGAAAGCAACCTGCCCGTTGTCTGCCACCTGGCTGGACACGTCCTGGCGCGTGGTCGTGGCACGGGGCACCATCAGGGCCGAACCCGCCTTGATCATCATGCGCGGCGGAATGCGGTTCACGTTGCGCAGGTCGTTCTCGCTCATGCCGACGCGTTGGGCAGCGGTTGCCACCGTCATGGTGGTGGGCACGCTCCACACCGTCCAGCTGGCGTACTGGCCTTCGCGGTGGGCTTCCAGGTTCTTGAGGAACACCTTGGCGTTGTCCCAGGGCAGCAGGATCTGCGGCATGCCCGCGGCCAGGATCACGGGGCGGTGCAGCGAGGGGTTGAGTGCGCGGAAGTCCTCTTCGCGCACCCCGGCCAGGCTGGCCACCAGCGAGACATCGATATCGTGCGTGATGTCCACCGTCTGGAAGTAGGGGTGGTTTTCGATCAGCGGCAGTTCGGTGCGAAACGCCTGCGGGTTGGCGACGATGTTCTTCACCGCCTGCAGCTTGGGCACGTACATGCGGGTTTCGGCCGGCATGGTGAGTTCGGTGTAGCTGGTGCCCAGGCCCAGCTTCTGGTTGCGGGCGATGGCCCGGCTCACGCTGCCTTCGCCCCAGTTGTAGGCGGCCAATGCCAGGTGCCAGTCGCCGAACATGCCATACAGGCGCTGCAGGTAATCGAGTGCGGCGCGCGTGGAGGCCAGCACGTCGCGGCGGTCGTCGCGGAAGGCGTTCTGCTTGAGCTGGTAGTCGCTGCCGGTGGCCGGCATGAACTGCCACATGCCGGCGGCCTTGGCGCTGGAGACGGCCTGCGGATTGAAGGCGCTCTCGATGTAGGGCAGCAGGGCCAGTTCGGTGGGCATGCCCCGCAGCTCGAGCTCTTCGACGATGTGGAACAGGTATTTGCTCGAGCGCTCGGTCATGCGCTGCATGTAGTCGGGGCGCGTGGCATACCACTGCTCGCGGTCGCGCACGAGGTCCTGGTCCAGGTCGGGCATGGCGAAACCGCGGCGGATGCGGTCCCACAGGTCGGAGGGCGCGTAGAGCGATGCCACCTCGCCGTTGCTGGCCTGCACGGCCGAGATCGGCTGCAGCGGCCCGGAGGGGATCAGAGGCGTGTGGGAGGACGAAGACGAGGTGTCGGTGGTGGCCGGCGAAGAACCGTCCTTGTTCGCGGCGCTTCCGGGCGGGGTGCCTTGCGTGGCGCAGCCGGTGAGCCAGACCACGCTTGCCAGGCCCAGGATGTGCAAAATTTTCATTGAAACTCGTTTTTCCATTGGCGCAGCGCCGCGAGAACGGCCACTGCATCTTGGGGATCGACCTGCGCATCGAAGGCCCGGGCGGCCTGGGCCACCGTGGGTTGCCGCGTGCGCAGGAAAGGGTTGATGTCGCGCTCGGTGGCCAGGCGCGAGGGCAGCGTGGGCCGGCCCTGCTGCCGCAGCGCCTCGCAGTCGCGGGTGTACTGCCGCAACGCCCCGTTGCCGGGCTCCACCGCCCGGGCGAACTTCAGGTTGGACAGCGTGTACTCGTGTGCGCAGCACACACGGGTGTCGCCTGGCAGCGCGGCCAGGGTGTCGAGCGACGCCTGCATCTGCGCGGGCGTGCCTTCGAACAGCCGGCCGCAGCCGCCGGAAAAGAGGGTGTCCCCGCAGAACAGCACGGGGGTACCGTTCACATCGGGGGCGTAATAGGCGATGTGCCCCGCCGTGTGGCCGGGCACGTCGAATACCTGAAAGCGCAGGCCCAGCACCTCGGCCGTGTCTCCCTGCACCAGGCGGGTGATGGGTTCGGGCACGGTTTCGTGCGCGGGGCCGAAGACGCGGGCGCCTGTGGCCTCGCGCAGCGCCGGCACGCCGCCGACATGATCGGCGTGGTGGTGCGTGACTAGAATCGCCTGCAATGGCAGGTCCAGGGTTTGCAATGCCTGCAACACCGGGCCCGCTTCTCCCGGATCGACCACGACCGCAGCCTGCGCGTCGTGCAGCATCCAGATGTAGTTGTCGGTAAAGGCGGGCAGCGGCAGCAAGTTCATGAGCGATGAAATCATTACTTCGTCACTTCGTTGGGGCATTCAGCAATGGCCCTAAAACGGGTCTCTGTGGCGCATAACGCGTCCGCCAAGGATTCATCACTCGATCCACGACAGCGCGGCTAACCTGCAATTGTCGCGCAATCTCGGCCTGAGTCGCTCCGAGCAAAACTAACTGACGGACCTCGGCCTCCTGTTCCAGTGTCAACGTGCGCGGCCTGCCATGCCGTTGCCCCCGAGAAATCGCCGCCACCTGGCCGGCAATCACCCTCTCCCTGATGATGCCGCGTTCGAGCTGGGCCACGGCGCCCAGGACCTGCAGCATGAACACGCCCATCGGGCTCGTCGTATCCAGCGGCTCGTTCAGGCTGCGCACCTCGGCGCCGGCCAGCTTGATCCGATCCAGGATCGACAGTAGATCTACCAGCGAGCGGGCTACCCTGTCCAGTTTGTAGACCACAAGCACATCTCCCCGTGTTAGGGATTTCAGGCAGCGCTGCAGTTCGTACCGCTGGCCGATGCTGCTGGCCTTCTCCTCGTAAATCGTGCCCACTCCAGCTGCAGCGAGCGCGTCCAGCTGCATGCGGGTTTCTTGCTCACGGGTCGAGACTCTGGCGTATCCAATCAAGCGCATAAAAGGTTCCTCCTGCAGGAAATCTTGCTGTTTTTCCCACTTGGTAAAAGCTCAAAATGCCGGCCCCAAAAGGTAGTAGGACATAAGCGCCTGGTCAGAAAAAAATGCAGGGCGCATCCACTGCGTGG
>NZ_BAAJYS010000195.1:0-7063 GCF_057543315.1 Acidovorax sp. KPB24-07 | reverse complement strand
GGTGGCGTCGCCGCCGATTCGCTGGGCGCCCGCCGCATCGGCGACATCGCCTGGGAGGTGTCGCAGCGCCACGTGCATGCCGCGCTGCTGCTGCCCGACGAGGCCATCCGCAGCGCGCAGCAATGGCTGTGGCGGGAGCTGAAGCTGGCGGTCGAGCCGGCGGCGGCGCTGGGCCTGGCCGCGCTGCAAAGCGGCGCCTACCGCCAGCGCGCCGACGAGACGGTCGGCCTGATCCTGTGCGGGGCCAATTTCGATCCCGCCACGCTGGCCTGAGCGGCGCCGTGCTGGGGGCGCGCCTTGGCCTTCAGGCGGGCGGCTGCGCCCCGTCGCAGTTGACCATCCAGCCCACGCCGAACTTGTCCACCAGCGTGCCGAAGTGCGCGCCCCAGAACGTGACGGTGAAGGGCATGCCCACGTGCCCGCCCACGGCCAGGCTGTGGAAGATGCGCTCGCCGCGTTCGGCGCTGCCGGGGCAGTTGACCGACATCGAAAAGCCCGCGTGGCCTGCGAACGGCTGGCCCGGCATGCGGTCGCTGGCCATGAACCGGTGGCCGCCGGGCACTTCCAGGGTGGCATGCATGATCTTGTTGCGCCAGTGCGCGGGAAGCTGCTTTTCCAGCGGCGAGCCCTCGTAGCGGTGCACGGCGGTGAGGCGCCCTTCCAGGCACTGGGCGTAGAAATCCAGCGCTTGCTCGCAGTTGCCGTCGAAGAAAAGGTACGGTTCGATGTGCATGGAGTCCTCCCTGGGGCAGTGCGGTCCATCCTAAAACGGAAACTCCGGCGCGCCAACCCGGTAAGACGCCCTACTAAAATCGCGGCCTATGCTAGACATCCTCCTCCTTCGAAAAGACCTCGACTCCGCCATCGCCCGGCTGGAGACACGCAAAAAACCCCAGGCCTTCCTGGACGTCGAGGCCTTTCAGTCCCTGGAGTCCGAGCGCAAGACCTTGCAGACCCGCACCGAGGAACTGCAGGCGCGCCGCAACACGCTGTCCAAGCAGATCGGCCAGCTCAAGTCCAAGGGCGAGAGCGCCGATGCGGTCATGGCCGAAGTGGGCTCGCTCAAGTCGGAACTGGAAACCTCGGCCGCCCGCCTGGAGCAGTTGCAGGGCGAACTGCACGCGCTGCTGCTGGCCGTGCCCAACCTGCCGCACGAGAGCGTGCCCGTGGGCGCGGACGAAGCCGGCAACGTCGAGGTGCGCCGCTGGGGCACGCCGCGCGCCTTCGACTTCGCGGCGAAGGACCATGTGGACGTGGGCACGCCGCTGGGGCTGGACTTCGACATGGGCGTCAAGCTGTCGGGCTCGCGCTTCACCGTGATGAAGGGCCCCATCGCCCGGCTGCACCGTGCGCTGTCGCAGTTCATGCTCGACGTGCAGACCCAGGAGCACGGCTACACCGAGTGCTATGTGCCCTATGCCGTCAATGCCGATTCGCTGCGCGGCACCGGCCAATTGCCGAAGTTCGAGGGCGACCTCTTCGCGGCCAAGAAGGGCGGCCAGGACGGCGAGCCCGTGCCCGACCATGCGGCCCTGTACCTCATTCCCACCAGCGAAGTGCCGCTGACCAACTTCGTGCGCGACGTGGTCGTGCCCGAGTCGGACCTGCCCATCCGGCTCACGGCGCACACGCCGTGCTTTCGCTCCGAGGCCGGCAGCTACGGCCGCGACACGCGCGGCATGATCCGCCAGCACCAGTTCGACAAGGTCGAGATGGTGCAGATCGTGCACCCCGACAAGAGCTACGAGGCGCTGGAGGCCATGACGGGCCACGCCGAAGCCGTGCTGCAGAAGCTGGGGCTGCCTTACCGCGTGATGAGCCTGTGCACGGGCGACATGGGCTTCAGCGCCGCCAAGACCTACGACCTGGAAGTCTGGCTGCCCGCGCAGAACACCTACCGCGAGATCAGCTCGGTGAGCAACTGCGAGGCGTTCCAGTCCCGCCGCCTGCAGGCCCGCTTCAAGAACGCGCAAGGCAAGAACGAGCTGCTGCACACGCTCAATGGCTCGGGCCTGGCCGTGGGTCGCACCCTGGTGGCCGTGCTGGAGAACTACCAGCAGGCCGATGGCAGCGTGGAGATTCCGCCAGCGTTGCGCCCCTACCTGGGCGGGCTCGCTTCCCTGGCCGCGTAGGACGCGGGCCCGGGCCGCGCAGAATGGTTTTTTTGCACGATGGATGGGTGAGAAGGCCATGAAGCTCAACGTCGGCTGCGGTCGCAATACCCTCGCAGGGTGGCTGAACCTGGACAGCCAGGCGTTGCCCGGCGTGGACATCGTCGCGGACCTGGACGCCTGCGCGGCCACGCCCTTGCCGCTGGCGGACGGGAGCGTGGAGGAGTTTCTGCTGTCGCATGTCCTGGAGCACATCCCGAAGGTGCTGCCCATGATGCAGGAACTGCACCGCGTGGCCCGGCACGACGCGCGCATGGTCATCCGCGTGCCCCATGGCGCCAGCGACGACGCCTTCGAGGACCCGACCCACGTGCGCCAGCTGTTCCACGGGTCCTTCGGGTATTTCTCCCAGCCCTACTACTGGCGCGCCGATTACGGATACCGCGGCGACTGGATCACCGACCGCATCGAACTGACGGTGGCGCAGCGCCTGCGCGGATTGACCCACGAGCAGATCTGGGAATGCATCCAGAGCCAGCGCAATGTGGTGGTCGAGATGGTGGCCCATCTGCGCGCGGTGAAGCCGGCTCGCATGCCGTTGCGCGACTTGCAGAACGTGCCGCAGATCGTCCTGGTCTGAACCGTTATCGGACTGGGTCTTTCAGGGGTTTTCCCGCTCCGATCGTGCAGCAGCAGCCCATTGCTGGTGTACTTGCGATCCGCCGGCGTTCTGCCGGCCCTCTTTTCAAGGATCGACCCGCGATGACCTCTTTCATGTACAGCGCCAGCGTGCCCGTTTTCAAGCAGATGCTCGGCTCGCTGGGGGATGTAGTCTCCAAGACCGAAGCCCACGCGACCGCACGCAAGATCGACCCGGACGCTTTGCTGCAGGCCCGGCTGTTTCCCGACATGTTCCCGATGGCGCGGCAGGTGCTGGTCGCGTGCGATTTCGCCAAGGGCATCGCCGCAAGGCTGGCCGGCGTGGACGTGCCATCGCTGCCCGATGCAGAACGGCCAGGTTTCGCTGACCTGCGCACCCGGATCGACATCGTGCTGGCGTTCATCGAAGGCCTGCCCGCCGAGGCTTTCGACGAGGCCGCTGCCCGCCAGATCACGCTGCAGCCCGGCACGCCGCGCGAAAAGCAGTTTGCCGGCCAGCACTACCTGCTGCACTACGGCCTGCCACAGTTCTTCTTCCACGTGAATGCCACGTATGCGATTGCACGGCACAACGGAGTGGAACTGGGCAAACGCGACTACATGGGAAAGTATTGAGTCGGTCGGAAGGCTGAAACTTCCTGCTAGAATCCCGGCTTCGACACACAGGAGAGGTGGCAGAGTGGTCGAATGTACCTGACTCGAAATCAGGCGTAGTGGCAACACTACCGTGGGTTCGAATCCCACCCTCTCCGCCAGTAAGTAAACAAAATAGCGCCTTTCGGGGCGCTTTTTTGTTTGGCCAATCCACTTCCCCAGCAGCGCCGCTGCTCGGTCAATATCAGCGTCCGCCGCGGTTTATCGGCTCGAAGTCAATGAAATCGGCCGGCACATTCGCCGTGAGCCAGACGCCATTCTCGGCTTGGTAGAACCGGTGCCCTTGGCCGTGCATGGTGGCCGCTGCGATGGACAGCACCACGGGCTGCCCGTATCGCTGCCCCACGCTGGCCGCCGTCTGCGCATCCTCTGAAAGATGCACGTGGTGCCGCGAACCCGGCAGCAATCCTTGCTGGCGGATCGACTCCAGAAACCGGGTCGCAGTGCCGTGGTACAGAACAGCGGGCGGCGTCTTTTCCTCCATGCGGATCGAAACGGTGGGGGTGGAGTGCCCTTGCACCGCGCGGATACGGGAGCCATCTTCCGAAATCGAAAACCGCTTTTTGTCGCTGGTAACGACGACCTGCTCGATCAATGCACGGTCCAGCGCACGACCGTGCTGGGCCGCCGCCGCGATCAATGTGTCGATGGGGGCCCAGCCCTCGCGATCCAGGGTCAGCCCGATGGATTGGGGCTCATGGCGCAGAACGTAGCTGAGAAACTTGCTGGTTTCGGCGAGTGGCTGGGTGCTCATGGAAAACGCCTTGGGCTGTTTACCCGGTCTGGCGGCCCGTCACTCCGCCGCTGCGGCGATCAATGCCTGCAGGGCCTCGTCCACTTCGCGGTCCTCGACCCCCTGCTGCGGCACCAGGCAGGTTGCCAGCGCCTGCAGTGCTCCCGCTTCCTTCTGCAGCCGTGCAATGGCCTGCCCCGCATCGCGCGGCGCATCGAAGCCGGTGCTTTGCAGCAGCACCCGGCCATCCACCGCGACCAGCTTGAAGTAGAACTTGCCGTCCGCTTCGCGGTACTGCTTGAACGACGGCAGCGCCGCCTTGGCGGGCTTGGCCTGTGCGGGCGCCGCCACCGCGGCGGCGCGCAGGCTGCGCAGCCCCACGGCCCCGCGCAGGTCGCGCATGAAGGGCGTGGCGATGGCGCGTGCGCGTTCGGCGCCGGCCAGCAGGGTGTCCTCGATCTGCGAGGGGTCGGCCATCAGTGCTTCGTAGCGCGCGCGCATGGGGGCGATGACCTGGTCCACGCGTTCGAACAGCACCTGCTTGGCGTCGCCCCAGGCGATGCCTTCGGCGTATTGCCGGCGCAGCGCGGCGGTTTCCGCTTCGGTGGCAAAGGCCTGGTAGATCTGGAACAGGGCCGAGCCCTCGGTGTCCTTGGGTTCGCCGGGCGCGCGCGAGTCGGTGAGGATGCCGCCGATGAGCTTGCGCAGCTGTTCGCGTGACGAGAACAGCGGGATGGTGTTGTCGTAGCTCTTGCTCATCTTGCGGCCGTCAAGGCCGGGCAGGGTGGCCACGTGCTCGTCGATGGCGGCCTCGGGCAGCACGAAGCGCTCGCCGTACAGATGGTTGAAGCTGGCCGCCATGTCGCGCGCCATCTCGATGTGCTGCACCTGGTCGCGGCCCACGGGCACCTTGTGGGCCTTGAACAGCAGAATGTCGGCGCCCATGAGCACGGGGTACATGAACAGGCCGGCGGTCACGCCGTCATCGGCCTCGCGGCCGGCCGCGGTGTTCTTGTCCTGCGACGCCTTGTAGGCATGGGCACGATTGAGCACGCCCTTGCCGGTCACGCAGCTCAGCAGCCAGTTGAGTTCGGGGATTTCCGGAATGTCGGACTGGCGGTAGAAGGTGACGTGCTCGGGGTTCAGCCCGGCGGCGAGCCAGCTGGCCGCGATCTCCAGCGTGGACCGCTGGATGCGCACCGGGTCTTCGCACTTGATGAGCGCGTGGTAGTCGGCCAGAAAGTAAAAGCTCTGCACGCCGGGCTGCAGGCTGGCCGCGACGGAGGGGCGGATGGACCCGACGAAGTTGCCCAGGTGCGGCGTGCCCGTGGTGGTGATGCCGGTGAGAAAGCGCGTGGTGGTCATGAAAGCAAGATCCGCAGAAAACAAAGAAAAAGAGAACCGCAGCCGCGGGCCTGTCGGCACCGCGACCTTCAGGTGCGGGTGCCGATCAGCGCAGCATCGCCATCAGGGGCGTCAGCAGCAGGTTGATGGCCGAGTAGCCCAGCGACATGAGCGGGCGCAGCCAGACCGCACCCACCACGCCAGCCACGACCAGGGCCAGCACGATGAAGAAGCCGTAGGGCTCGATGCGCGACACCATTTGCGCCTGCTTCCAGGGCAGCAGGCCGACCAGGATGCGCCCGCCGTCCAGCGGCGGCAGCGGGAACAGGTTGAAGGCCCACATGACGAGGTTGACCAGCATGCCGGCGCGCGCCATCTCCAGGAAAAAGCGCTCCTGCACGCCGAAGCCGACCAGCGCGATGAGGAACACCGCCCACAGGATGGCCTGGAAGAAATTGGAGGCCGGCCCCGCCAGCGCGACCCAGATCATGTCGCGCTTGGGGTTGCGCAGGTTGCCGAAATTCACCGGCACCGGCTTGGCGTAGCCGAACAGAAATGCCCCCGACGTGGCGAAGTACAGCAGCAGCGGCATGAGGATGGTGCCGACCGGGTCGATGTGCTTGAGCGGGTTGAGCGTGATGCGGCCCATCATGAACGCGGTCTGGTCGCCGAAGTGGCGCGCGGCGTAGCCGTGGGCGGCTTCGTGCACCGTGATGGCGAAGAGCACCGGCAGTGCGTAGATGAGAACGGTTTGGATGAGGTTGGAGAAGTCCACCGGGCGATTGTCTCAGACGCCGGCATGGGGCCTTTCCCGCGGCATAAGCGCAACTACGGAGGGCGCCCGGCGCGATCGTTGATAGCATGGCACGGCATGTTGCAAAACGTAGCCTGTGCACACCGCCGGGCGCCGGTGGCTGCCTGCGATAACGACATACAACAGGCATAGGAGACAGTCGATCATGGGCTTGGACAGGCTGAAGATTGGTACGCGGCTGGTGCTGGCGTTCGGGGCGCTCGCGGCGCTGATGGCACTGCTGGTGGTCGTGGGGCTCACCGACATCGGGCGGGCGCAGGCGTCGCACCGCGCGGCGTTGCAACTGGCGGGCGGCCTGGCCGACGCGCAGCGAATGCCGCTGGTGCAGGCCGTTCAGGCGGCGCAGGGGCAACTGGACGACGTGCGGGTGTGGCTGCTGGTGCTGGGCGGGCTGGTGTTCGCGGTGGCCATTGCCGCGTTCCTGCTGCTGCGCCAGGGCATCGTGAGCCCCCTGGCCCAGGCCATCGTCATCGCCGAAACCGTGGCGGCGGGCGACCTGAGCAAGGAGTTCAGCTCCGACCTGCAGGGCGATTTCGGGCGGCTGCTCGGGGCGTTGGGCACGATGGAAGACACCTTGACCGAGCTGGTCTCGCGCATCAAGCAGTCCACCGATGCGATCACGCTGTGCGCGGGCGACATCGATTCGGGCAATTCCGATCTGTCGCGCCGCACGCAGGAGCAGGTGTCCTCCCTGACCGAGACGGCCGCGAGCATGGCGCAGCTCACCTCCACCGTGCGCCAGAACGC
>NZ_BAAJYS010000194.1:0-7093 GCF_057543315.1 Acidovorax sp. KPB24-07 | reverse complement strand
CTCGCGCGCAAAGCCCATCTCGCCGGTGAGCGCACCCAGCACGTCGCCCGCGCGGATCTTTTCCTTGCGCCCGCCGATGATCTGGATGGTGGCCATGGGCGGCAGCAGCGGCCCGCCGGGGGCGGCGGTCAGCTCGGACAACGGGTGCCATTCCGACTCGCGGCCCTGCAACTGCTCGATCTTGCCCACGCTGCCCATCTCGGGCAGGCTGGCCAGGCTCAAGGCGAGGCCTTCGGCGTCCGCGCGGCCGGTGCGGCCGATGCGGTGCACGTGGATCTCGGGATCGGGGGTCACGTCCACATTGATCACCGCCTGCAACTGGGCGATGTCCAGGCCGCGCGCGGCCACGTCGGTGGCCACCAGCACCGAGCAGCTGCGGTTGGCGAACTGCACCAGCACCTGGTCGCGCTCGCGCTGTTCCAGCTCGCCATAGAGGGCCAGCGCATGAAAACCCTGCGCCTGCAGCACGCCCACCAGGTCGCGGCACTGCTGCTTGGTGTTGCAAAAGGCGATGGCCGATTCGGGCCGGAAGTGGTTCAGCAGCTGCGACACGGCGTGCAGGCGCTCGCTTTCCTTCACCTCGTACCAGCGCTGCGCGATCTTGGCCGAACCATGCTGGGCCTGCACCGTGATGCGCTGCGGCTCCTTCATGAACTGGCGCGCCAGGCGCTCGATGCCTTCGGGGTACGTGGCGGAAAACAGCAGCGTCTGGCGCTCGGCCGGGCACTGGCGCGCGACCTTGGCGATGTCGTCGAAGAAGCCCATGTCCAGCATGCGGTCGGCCTCGTCGAGCACCAGGGTGTTGAGCGCCTGCAGATCGAGCGTGGCGCGCTCCAGGTGGTCCATCACCCGCCCGGGCGTACCCACCACGATGTGCGCGCCGTGCTCCAGGCTGGCGATCTGGCCGCGCAGCGGCACGCCGCCGCACAGGGTGACCACCTTGATGTTCTCCTGCGCGCGGGCCAGGCGTCGCACCTCGGTGGCCACCTGGTCGGCCAGCTCGCGCGTGGGGCACAGCACCAGGGCCTGCACCGCGAAGCGGCGCGCATTGAGGTTGGCCAGCAGCGCCAGGGCGAAGGCCGCCGTCTTGCCGCTGCCGGTGCTGGCCTGGGCGATCAGGTCGCGGCCCAGCAGGGCCACGGGCAGGCTCGCGGCCTGGATCGGCGTCATGCGGGTGTAGCCCAGCTGCTGCAGGTTGGACAGGGTCGCGGGGTGCAGCGCCAGGGAGGAGAACTCGGCGCCAGCGCCGGAAACGGAAGAAGTCATCCCCGGATTATCCCGGGGCCCGGCCGGCAAGGCGGGCAAGGGCTTGCACCCCTCGCCAGCGGCGCCCCGATCGGCTATAAAACTTCGAGATACAAGGGTGGGACATGCCAGACACATCAAGCCGAGCGGACGGTCCTTCCCAGGACCCCCACTGCAGCAGCTCCCTGCTGCGGCTGCTGGCCGACTCCGTTCCGGCGCTGCTCGCCTACTTCGAATCGTCCACCCTGCGTTGTGTTTTTGCCAATCAGGGCTACGCCGAATCCACGGGCCACACGGTGGAGGCGATCCTGGGCAAGACGGTGCAGCAAGCCATCGGCGACAGCGCCTGGGCCTCGATCCAGCCCCAGATCCAGCAGGTGCTGCGGGGCGAGCGCGTGCAATACACGCGCAAGCAGCGGGTGCGTAGCGGGCCGCCGCGCATGATCGAGGTCAACCTCATTCCCCACCTGCACCCGAAGCTGGGACTGATGGGCGCCTTCGTGCTCATCAACGACATCACCCACCACTGGGAGGCCGAACGCGCGGTGCGCGAGAGCGAAGAGCGCATGCGCAAGTTCTCGCAGGCCACCGAAGAGGCCATCGTGTTCCACCGCGAAGGCCTGGTGACCGACTTCAACGAAGCGCTCACGCGGCTGATGGGCTACTCCCTGGCCGAGGGGCGCGGCCGGCGCATGCTCGATTTCGTGAGCGAGGAGTTCCGCCCCGTCACCGAGGCCTATGTGCGCGAGGGCCGCGAAGAGCCCTACGAAGTCACGGTGCTGCACCAGGACGGCCATGCCGTTCCCGTGGAGATCGTCGGCAAGACCATGCCCTGGAAGGGATCGGACTACCGCATCGCGGTGCTTCGCGACATCACCGCGCGCCGCCAGGCCCAGGAGCGCGAGGCCTTCCTGGCGCGGCACGATGCGCTCACGCAATTGCCCAACCGCACCACGCTCATGGAGCGGCTCACCGCCGTGATCGACTCCGCACAGCGCACGCCGCAGGCCGCCGCCGTGCTGTTCATCGACATGGACCATTTCAAGACAGTGAACGACTCGCTGGGCCACGAGGCCGGCGACATGCTGCTGTGCGAGGTGGCCCGCCGGCTCGTGCAGGGCGTGCGCTCGGTGGACATCGTGGCGCGCGTGGGTGGCGACGAGTTCGTCGTGGTGCTGCGCGACGCGCAGGACCGGCCCTCCGCCCTGGCGGTGGCCGACCAGCTGCTGGCCGACGTGTGCGCCGTGTTCCATGCCGACGGCACGCCGCTGTCGGTGTCGGTCTCCATCGGGGTGAGCATGTACCCCGACGACGGCGACACCGCGGCCGAACTGGTGCGCCGGGCCGACGCCGCCATGCAGCAGGCCAAGGACAGCGGCCGCGCCAACCGCCAGGCCTATGCCCCGGGCATGGAGACGCCCTCCACCGGCGTGCTGCAGCACGAGCGCCTGCTGCGCGACGCCATCCTGCACGGCGCGTTCGTGCTGCACTACCAGCCGCAGGTGCGTCTGGACGACGGTGCGCTCGTGGGCTTCGAGGCGCTGGTGCGCTGGCGCCACCCCGAGCGCGACCTTGTGGGGCCCATCGACTTCATCGCCTTCGCCGAGGCGCGCGGGCTCATCACGCCCATCGGCCGCTGGGTGCTGGTCGAGGCCTGCCGGCAGATGCGGGCCTGGCACGACGAGGGCCTGCCGCAGGTGCCGGTGGCGGTCAATCTCTCGGCGCTCGAATTCCGCCAGCGCGACGTGGCCGGCGAGATCGCGGGCGTGCTGCGCCAGACGGGCCTGGCACCGCGCTTTCTGGAGATCGAGCTCACCGAATCCGTGCTCATGCACGATGCCGACCAGGTGCGCCACACGCTGGACGCGCTCAAGGCCCTGGGCGTGCGCGTGTCCATCGACGACTTCGGCACCGGTTACTCGTCGCTCGCCTACATCAAGCGCTACCCGATCGACAAGCTCAAGATCGACCGCTCCTTCGTCTCGGACACGCCCGCCAACGAAGACGACGTGGCCATCGTCACCGCCATCGTCCAGATGGGCCGCAGCCTGCAGATCCAGACCGTGGCCGAGGGGGTGGAAACCGACGCCCAGCGCGACCTGCTGCGCGCCCTGGGCTGCCATCTGGCGCAGGGCTACCTGATCTCGCCGCCCATGGACCCGCGCCAGACGCGCGAGTGGCTGCTGAAAAAAAGATAGCGGGCCCGTCATCGGGCAGACCCGCGCGCCCGTGGACAATAGGGGCCATGGCCCAGATCCCCGACTTCACCGAGCCCACCCTTCATACCGATCCCGCCGAGGCGCTGTCGCAGGTGCAGCGCATCTACCAGCAGCAGATCGGGCACCTGCGCGATGCCATGCAGCGCTTCGTCGCCGGGGAGACCCCGGCCAGCCACGTGCGGGCCTTCTACCCCTTCGTGCGGGTGCAGACCACCACCGTGGCCCGCGCCGCCACCCAACTGGCCTACGGCTTCGTGGAAGGCCCGGGGCGGTATGAAACCACCCTCACCCGGCCCGACCTGTTCGCCAACTACTACGCCGAGCAGTTCCGCCTGCTGCGCAACAGCCACAACATCGAGCTGGAGGTGGGCATCAGCAGCCAGCCCATCCCCATCCACTTCTCGTTCGCCGAGCACGACCACATCGAGGGCACGCTGACCGCCCAGCGCCGCATGCTCATGCGCGACGTGTTCGACCTGCCCGACCTGGAGGCCATGGACGACGGCATCGCCAACGGCACCTGGGCGCCCCGCCCCGGCGAGGCCCAGCCCCTGTCGCTGTTCACCGCGCCGCGGGTGGACTACTCGCTGCACCGGCTGCGCCACTACACCGGCACCGCGCCCGAGTGGTTCCAGAACTTCGTGCTGTTCACCAACTACCAGTTCTACATCGACGAATTCGTGCGCCTGGGCCATGCCGAGATGGCCAAGCCGGACAGCGAGTACGTCGCCTTCATCGAACCGGGCAACGTCGTCACCCGCCGCACCGGCCTGCCGGCGCAGCCGGGCGACGAGCTGGGCGTGGCCCCGCCGCGGCTGCCGCAGATGCCGGCCTACCACCTCATGCGGGCGGACAAGAGCGGCATCACCATGGTCAACATCGGCGTGGGCCCGTCCAACGCCAAGACCATCACCGACCACATCGCCGTGCTGCGCCCGCACGCCTGGATGATGCTGGGCCACTGCGCGGGCCTGCGCAACAGCCAGCAGCTGGGCGACTACGTGCTGGCCCACGCCTATGTGCGCGAAGACCACGTGCTCGACGAAGAGCTGCCGCTGTGGGTGCCCATTCCCGCGCTGGCCGAGATCCAGATGGCGCTGCAGCAGGCCGTCGCCGACGTCACGCAGATCGAGGACGCCGACCTGAAACGCATCATGCGCACCGGCACCGTGGCCAGCACCGACAACCGCAACTGGGAGCTGCTGCCCGACAACATGCCCCAGCGCCGGTTCAGCCAGAGCCGCGCCGTCGCGCTGGACATGGAGAGCGCAACCATCGCCGCCAACGGCTTTCGCTTCCGCGTGCCCTACGGCACCCTGCTGTGCGTGAGCGACAAGCCCCTGCACGGCGAGATCAAGCTGCCCGGCATGGCCAACCATTTCTACCGCGAGCGCGTGGACCAGCATCTGCGCATCGGCATGCGCGCCATCGACATCCTGCGGGCCGGGGGCGTGAGCCGCCTGCACAGCCGCAAGCTGCGCAGCTTCGCCGAGGTGGCCTTCCAGTAGCCCACCTTCGACCATCGCCACACCGAAATCCGAGAGGAAGCGCACCATGCTGCAGAGGCTTTACATCCACAACTACCGGACCTTTCAGAACTTCGAACTGAAAATGGGCGACACGCACTCGACCCTGCTCATTGGACGGAACGGGGCAGGCAAATCGTCCGTGGCCCGCATCCTGCGATTGTTTCAAGCCATCGGCCGAGGCAACAATCGTTTGAAGGATTTGGTAAACCCTCGGGAGTTTTTTGGCGGAAAAAGCATCTCGCCCATGCGGCTCGAACTGGAGGCACTGGTGCAGGGACATGCATTTCGGTATGTGCTGGCACTTGAACTTCCCGAGAATTTCAAAGAACTCCGGGTTCTCGAGGAAAGACTGGAACGCGATGGAGAGCCCATCTACCAGCGCGAACAGGCCCAGGTATCCCTGCGCCGACAAGAGGCGCTACCTCTGGCGGATGCGCGCTTTCTGGTGGATTGGCACCTCGTGGCCTTATCGATCATTCAGGAGCACTCGACCTCCGATCCGATCCACATCTTCAAGACCTGGCTGGCCCGC
The DNA here is from genome assembly GCF_057543315.1 of Acidovorax sp. KPB24-07. Classification (NCBI taxonomy): domain Bacteria; kingdom Pseudomonadati; phylum Pseudomonadota; class Betaproteobacteria; order Burkholderiales; family Comamonadaceae; genus Acidovorax; species Acidovorax sp. KPB24-07. Next base: position 1,568 of record NZ_BAAJYS010000194.1, on the reverse strand, counting down.
ATGGTGGTATTGGCCCCCGCGCCCGACCGCATGAAAGCGGAATCGGGAGACAAGACGCTGTGGCTCGAATCCAGCGCCGGCAACATCACGGACTGGCTGGCCGGTGTGCTTAGCCAGTATCCCGCAGCCTACTCGACGATCAGTGATTACCTCCAGAGCGTGATGCCCGACCTGCATGATTTTCTCTACGAGGATCTGGGCCAGGAAAGCCGCCGGCTGCTTGTCCGGTTTGCTCAGCGCGACCAGGGCACGCTGTCCCTGTCGTTCGATCAACTGTCGGATGGCGAGAAATGCTTTTTCCTGTGCGCCGTCATCTTGGCGGCCAACCGGCACTATGGTCCGCTGCTCTGCTTCTGGGACGAACCCGACAACTACCTGTCGCTGGCCGAAGTGAGTCACTTCATCATGGCATTGCGACGTGGCTTCGAAGGCCAGGGCCAAATCCTGATGACGTCGCACAACGAGGAATCCATCCGTCGGTTTTCCGACGAAAACACCTGGGTGCTGGGCCGCAGCACCCACCTGGAGCCCAGCCGGATCCGCCTGCTGAGTGAACTGCGTGAAACGGGCGACAGAGGCGAGGCGCCTGCGGACCTGATCCAGTCGCTGATCCTGGGCGAGTTGCAGCCATGAGCGTCAACCGGGAGCGGCCCCACGTCCTGGTGTTGCCAGAAGACGATGCCAACCGGCAGATCGCCAACGGATTCTTGAATTCGCTTTCCCTGCAGTATCCGCACAGAATGGACATCCTTCCACCGGCCGGCGGGTGGCCCGCAGTGCGGGACAGTCTCACCAGTAAGTACGTCGCTTATCTGCGCAAACACAGCGACGCACACCTGATCCTGCTGATCGATTTCGACAATCAGGTGCCGCAGCGCCGGGGCCAGTTCACGCCGCACATCCCCTTCGATATAAAGGACCGGGTGTATCTTGTGGGGACCCTCGACGAACCCGAGAAACTGCGCAAGGCGCTGAACCGGACATTGACCCCGGAAGGCATCGGCAAAACGTTGGCGGATGAATGCGGCAGTGGTGCCACCGCGCTTTGGCAACACGCGCACCTCGCACACAACGAAACAGAACATAAGCGCCTTCTTGCGCAGGTGCATCCCATCCTGTTCTGAACGACGGGCGCCTTTTTAGCGGCCATTCAGCCCGCCTCCCCTGGCAGCCGCCTTTTCAAGAGCCCCAGCGCCAGCGCCGTCACCCCCGTGCCGGTCGCGATCGCCAGCGCGTACAGCACCACGTGGTTGACCGCGTTCGGAATGGCCAGCACGAACACGCCGCCGTGCGGCGCCTGCAGGCCGATGTTCCACATCATCGACAGGCCACCCGCCACCGCCGCACCGGCCATGCAGGCGGGAATCACCCGCAGCGGGTCGCGCGCGACGAACGGAATGGCCCCTTCGGTGATGAACGCCAGGCCCAGCACGGCGACGGCCTTAGAAGCCTCGCGCTCCTCGGCGCTGAAGCGGCTGCGGAACACCCAGCACGCCAGCGCGATGCCCAGCGGCGGCACCATGCCCGCGGCCATGGTGGCGGCCATCGGGTTGGCCACGCCGCTGGCG
>NZ_BAAJYS010000193.1:0-7133 GCF_057543315.1 Acidovorax sp. KPB24-07 | reverse complement strand
GGCGATGCGCCGCGCCGTGTCGTGGCTGGGCGCGAGCACCCGGCGTGCGCCGGTGAGCAGGCGCGCATTCGCGCCACGCCATTCGGCGACGGTGCCGCCCAGGGGGGAATGCATCTCCGGCGTGCAGCACTTGCATTGCCCGGGACCGATCTCGCCGGCGTACCGGTTGGTCGTGTCGGTCATCGAGATGTGCGTGCAGTAGCTGTAGTAGTCGTGCGCGGTGAAGTCGTAGGGCACATCCAGCAGGTGCGGGATGTTGCGAACTTCCTGGCCGTGGCCCAGCAGGTGGTGAAAGTGCACCTGCCGCACGCCCAGCTGCCGCAGCACGCCGAGCAGGTCGTCGTACTGGTCGTTCAGGCGGAAGGTGAGTTCGAAGCCCTCGTCCTGCCCCGCCATGCGCAGCCGCACGCTGTGCCCAGGCGCGGGCGTGAGGGTCAGGAAGGTGGCCTGGTCCGCCAGGTGCGCGGCCAGTTCGCGGACATGCCGGACCGTGCCACCGGCCCGGTCGTGCAGCACGGCGAGCACGGCCGGCAGGCCGGCCTCGGCGATGCGGGCCACGTCGAGCGCCAGCCGGTAGGGCTGCGCCGGATCGGCCTGCACGAACGCATGCACGTCGCGCTCGTAGCGCGGATGCAGGCGGCGCAGGGTTTCCATGGCCGCGAGTTCGCGCGGGCTCTTGCTGTCGCCGAAGCTGACCCCGCCGGTGTGCAGCACGAAAGTGTCCAGCAGGTGCAGGTTGCGCCAGCCGGCCGCGTGCGCGCGCTGGCAGAAATCGTTTTCCTCGCCGTAGCCCTTGCCGAAGTGCTCGGTATCGAACAGGCCGAGCTGCACCAGGCAATCGCGCCGGATGTACATGCAAAAGCCGACGCCCGTGGGCACGTCCACGACCGCGCCCGGGTGGGTCCTGGCGCACAGCGCGTCCAGGCGGGCCGTGTCGTAGCCGGGTGGCAGGTCGTTGTCCTTGCAAAAGCGCGGGTAGCTGCAGATGGTGGCGTTGTTGGAGAACGGGGTGACCGAGGCCACCTTGGCATCGCCGTAGGCGGCGTTGCGGATGCGGTCGAGCCAGTCGTTGGCGACTTCCGTGTCGCTGTTGAGCAGCAGCACATCGTTGCTGCCGCTCAGGGCCATGCCGCGGTTGACGGTGCCGACGAAGCCGAGGTTCTCCTCGTTTTCCAGCAGCACGATGCGCTCGTCCTGCGTGGCCCGCTGGCGCAGCCAGGCCGTGACTTCGGGCTCGGGGCTGGCGTCGTTGATGACGATGAGGCGGTAGGGCGTAGCGCACGGGCTGGCCAGCACGGAATCGACGCACATCTGCGTGTCGGCCAGGCCCCGGTAGACGGGCACGATCACATCCACGGGGTGCTGCGGCGGCGTGACCTGCACGGGCCCCTGCGTTGCCGCTGCGGCGGCATGCTTGGGCGCACGGCCCAGAAGGCGGTCCACGCGCATCTTGGTGTGGACGAGTGGGCGGGTCGCGCGGAACACGGTGGAGTTTTCGATCGTTTTCAAGTGGTGGGCGAGGGCGCCGTAGTCGTGTTGCAGGCGGCCCAGTTCATGCTGCAGTCGGGTGGCGTTGCGCTGGAACTGGGCGGACTCCTGCTGCAAATCGGCCCGCTGGCGCAGCAGCGTCTGGGTGCTGTCCTTGAGCGTGGCGTTGTGTTCCTGCAAGGCCTGGTTGGTGTACTCCAGGGTGCGCTTGTCGCCCTCGAGCACTTCCTTTTGCTCGCCCAAAGCGCGCTTTTCCAGCTCGAGCGCCTCGCGGGTCTCCCGAAGCAGTCGATCAGCCTCGCGCTGTGCCTGCGCCTGGGCCAGGGCTGCTGCCGTCTTCAGGTCGGAAATCTGTTCCTGCAGCGGGAAGATGGCACTCGAAAGGGCCAGGTAGTCGGCGGACATGGGCCACCCCAGGTCGATGTCCAGCACGGCCCCGCCGCCGGCGTGGCCGGTCAGGACGTCCCGGGGGATCGGCAACTCCATCCAGGGGTCGTCCCCGGTGAGCAGCAGCAGGGTGGCGGGGGAGGCGGCCGGCATGGGCTGCTCCCACACGATCTGGCGGTGGGGCGAGCGGGCCAGCAGCGAGCGCGATGCAGTGTCGGCCTGCCACGTCCACACCGCGTCGCCCTGGGCATTGCGCAGGGCGATGCCATGCAGGTGCATGAAGCCGGGGCGGTCCGCCGGGTCGAGCCTCAGGTTCGTGAGGGGCGTGGGCGTATCGGGCAGGGTGAAACGCACCGTCTGGCGTTCGCGACCAATGATGCCGGTGGCGGTCAGCTTGCGGTCTTCGGCGTATTCGCCGTTCTGGCCCAGGTAGAGCTGGGCGGTGAACAGGGCATGGGCTTCCTCCGGGTCCGGCGTGCCGCTCTGGTCCTCGGCGATGGCCTGGGCGACAGGCTGCGCCGCAGCGATGAACTGGTAGGCCATGGCATCGGGTGCGCCGAGCAAATGGCGCGACACGGCCGGTGGCAGCAGGTCGAAGGCGGCCTTGAACTCCGATTCGGGCACCTCGCGGCGCACGGTGTCGATCTGGTCGACGGCCCAGCGCTGCTCGCCCAGGAACCGCCCCAATGATCGCCGGGTGAAGAAGCGAAGGTGGGTGCGGTCCAGCAGGCCTTCCTCCCGGTAGCGGAATTCACCCTGCAGTAATTCGGCCACCAGGCCGCAGTAGCCGGCGTTGGGCACCGAAATCAGCAGTTGACCACCGGTTGCCAGCAGTTCGCGGCATTGCGCCAGGATGCCCTCCGGGCGGCGCAGGTGTTCGAGCACGTCGGCACACACGATGTAGTCGTAGCGCTGGCCGGTAAAAAGGGTAACCAGATCGCACGTTTCCAGATCGGACACTTCCACGCGCCGGTAGTGGGGGCGGGCGTGTTCGGCCTCGGCTTCGCTGAGCGTCACGCCATCGCTGGTGCAGCCCCGGGTCTCTGCCAGATATTGCCCGAGTGCGCCGCTGCCGCAGCCCAGGTCGAGCACCGTGGATCCCTCGCGGACAAGGCTCGCCAGCACGGAAAGGGAGGTGCGTTCGTCTTGCTTGATGGTGCGCAGATAGACGTGCAAATCCTCGATTGTTTGGGTCATCCCCGGATTATGACGGGCGCATGGCAGCGGCCCGCTTGGCAGGACGGTGTGCGAGGCAGACGACAATAGCGTGTTCATGATGTCATCTCTCAATGCGGAACGGGGCCTGGTGGTCTCGCTGATCAGCCACGGCCACGGGCCCTGGGTGCAGGTTTTGCTGCAGGATCTGGCGCGCCTGTGCGGGGCCAGCGTTTCGCGCGTGGTGCTCACGCTCAACCTGCCCGAGGCCGAGCCGCAGGCCCCCGCCGGAGGCTGGCCCTTCGTGCTGGAGATTCGCCGCAATGCGTCGCCCCTGGGCTTCGGCGCCAACCACAACCGCGCATTGCGCGGGGCGGCCGAACCGATGGTCTGCGTGCTCAACCCCGACGTCAGCCTGCTCGGCGCGAACCCGTTTCCCACGCTGTGCGAGGCCGCCCTGCCGGCGGACGTGGGCTGCGCCTACCCGGAGCAGGTGGACGGCCGCGGCCAGTTGCAGGATTCCGAGCGCGAGCTGCCGTCGCCCGCTGCGCTGTGGCGCCGCCGCGTGCTCGGGCAACGGGAGCACCGGGTGGACTGGGTGAACGCGGCGTTCCTGGTGATGCGGCGGGCGGTGTGGGACGCGCTGGAGGGATTCGATGAAGGGTATTTCATGTATTGCGAGGATGTGGATTTGAGCTTGCGCATGCGGCTGAGGGGCCTGCGGCTGCACAAGGGTGCGGCCCGCGTGGGCCATGTCGGGCAGCGCGACAGCCAGCGCCGCATGGCCTACCTCGCCTGGCACGTGCGCAGCCTGTGGCGGCTGTGGCGCTCGCCGGTGTATCGGCAGGCACGATCTTTGTTACCGGAGGGCCCCCGCGGCCCGCATACCATCGGCGCTCCATGATCTGGTTGTCTCTGGTTGCGTTTCTGGTTTCCACGCTGGTGGCTGCGGGCATCGTCCGATGGGGGCGCGACCACGCGTCCGTGTATGGCGACACCATGCCGCAGCGGTTCCACCTGGGGGATATTCCCCGGCTGGGCGGGGCGGCGCTGCTGGCCGGCATGGCCTGCAGCTGGATGCTGGGGGTGGTTCAGACGTCGTGGATGGGCGATCCGGGCTCGCTGCGGCTCGGCGCCTGGGTGGTCTGGTGGATCGTGGCGCTCCTGCCGTCGGCGGTGGGCGGCATCGTGGAAGACCTGACGCAGCGCCTGACCGTGCGCTATCGCCTGCTGCTCACGGCCCTGTCGGGTGGGCTGGCGCTGATGGTGCTGCAACTGAACGTGCAGCGCATGGGCCTGCCCTGGCTGGACGGCTTCCTGGCCCAGACGCCCTGGCTGGGCATGGTGATCGTGGTGCTGGCGGTGGCCGGCCTGCCGCACGCCTTCAACATCATCGACGGCTACAACGGCCTGGCGGGCATGGTGGCGTTCATCGTCTGCCTGGCGCTGGCGCACGTCAGCCTGCAGGTGGGGGACCGGTCGCTCGCGACGCTGTTCGTTTGCACGGCGGCGGCCACGGCCGGGTTCCTGGTGTGGAACTACCCGCGCGGCATGATCTTCGCCGGCGATGGGGGCTCCTACATCTGGGGCGTGGTGATCGCGCTGGGCAGCATCTCGCTCGTGCAGCGCAACCAGGACGTGTCGCCCTGGTTCCCGATGCTGCTGCTGATCTACCCGGTGTGGGAGACCGTCTTCTCCATCTATCGCAAGCTGGTGCGCGGGGTCTCGCCGGGCGTGGCGGACGCGCTGCACTTCCATCAGCTCATCTACCGGCGCATCGTGCGCGGGGTGTTCCATGACGACGAGTCCCGCCGGGTGCTCATGCGCAACAACCGCACCTCGCCCTACCTGTGGGGTTTTACCCTGCTGACGGTGGTGCCCGCGGTGCTGTTCTGGAGCAACACGGTCGTGCTGGCGATCTTCTGCGCCCTCTTCATGATCGCCTACGTCTCCGCCTACCTGGCCATCGTGCGCTTCAAGGTGCCCAGCTGGCTGCGGCATTGAAGACCGCCCACGGGCCGATGCTGAATGGCATCGCCCGGTGCCGTCCTGGCCCGTTCCTGCGCCCGTCCCGCCCCAGCGCCGTCCGGGGGCCGGGGCAAGGCACAATGCGCATCTCCATCGCTTAACCGCTCCTTCAGCCGCGAGCTCTTCATGACGACCGACCTTCTTTCGATTGCTCCGCGCGACAAGGCCGAAATCCTGGCCCAGGCGCTGCCCTACATCCGCAAGTTCCATGGCAAGACCATGGTCATCAAATATGGCGGCAACGCCATGACCGACCCGGCGCTGCAGGCCGACTTCGCCGAGGACGTGGTGCTGCTCAAACTGGTGGGCATGAACCCGGTGGTGGTGCACGGCGGCGGCCCGCAGATCGAGACCGCGCTCAACCGCCTGGGCAAGAAGGGCCAGTTCATCCAGGGCATGCGGGTGACCGACGCCGAAACCATGGAAGTCGTGGAGTGGGTGCTGGCGGGCGAAGTTCAGCAGGACATCGTGGGCCTGATCAACCAGGCGGGCGGCAAGGCCGTGGGCCTCACCGGGCGCGACGGCGGCATGATCCGCGCCCAGAAGCTCAAGATGGTGGACAACAAGGACCCGAGCATCGAGCACGACATCGGCCAGGTGGGCGACATCGTCTCCATCGACCCGAGCGTGGTCAAGGCGCTGCAGGACGATGCGTTCATCCCCGTCATCAGCCCCATCGGCTTCGGCGAGAACAACGAGAGCTACAACATCAACGCCGACGTCGTGGCCAGCAAGCTCGCCACCGTGCTGCAGGCCGAAAAGCTCGTGCTCCTCACCAACATCCCGGGCGTGCTGAACAAGGCGGGCGAACTGCTCACCGACCTCACCGCCCGCGAGATCGACACGCTGTTCGCCGATGGCACCATCTCCGGCGGCATGCTGCCCAAGATCGCCGGCGCCCTCGATGCCGCCAAGGCCGGGGTGAACGCGGTGCACATCATCGACGGCCGCGTGCCGCACGCCATGCTGCTGGAAATCCTGACCGAGCAGGCCTACGGCACCATGATCCGCAGCCACTGAGATGCCCGTCTGCGCCTCGCCCGCCGTGCAGCGCGCCGCCCCCGGCGGGGCCGCGCCGGTCCGTTCCTGAGCGGGTGACAGGGCGATGCGCCTGCTGCTGGTCGAGGACGACGTCATGCTGGCCAGCGGCATCAAGCTGGGCCTGACCGACGCGGGCTATGCGGTGGACTGGGTGGGCAGCGGCGAGCGGGCCGAAGAGGTGCTGCGCACCGAATCGTTCGACGCCGCGATCATCGACATCGGCCTGCCGGGCATGGACGGCCTGGAGCTCACGCGCTGCCTGCGCCGCCCCGAGATGGCCCATCCGGCCATGCCGGTGCTCATCCTCACGGCGCGCGACGCCCTGCACGACCGCGTGCAGGGGCTCGACCTGGGCGCCGACGACTACATGGTCAAGCCCTACGAGCTGCCCGAGCTGCTGGCGCGGCTGCGGGCCCTGCTGCGGCGCTCTCAGGCCGCGACCACGGCCATCCTGAGCTTCGGGCCGCTGGAGCTGGACACCGCCGGCCGCACCGTGAGCATCCGCACCGCCAGCGATCCCCATGCGCGCCAGCCCATCGAACTGGGCCCGCGCGAGTGGACGGTGCTGGAATACCTGCTGATCCACGCGCCCAAGCCGGCCAGCAAGGAAAAGCTGCTGCAGGCCCTGACCGGCTGGGACAAGGAAATCACGCCCAATGCGGTGGAGGTGTACGTTTCCCGCCTGCGCAGCAAGCTGGAGCCCAATGGCGTGGCGCTGCGCTCCATCCGGGGCTTCGGCTACCGGCTGGAACTGCAGCCCCCGCGCGGCTGAGCGCGCCCCGCCGTCTCCGCGCCAGCCCACCCCTGCACCCGCACACCCCGGCCGCCGCCATGACCTCCGCGCTGCGCATCCGGCTGCTGCTGCTGCTGATCCTGCCGTTGTGCGCCCTGGCGCTGGCGGGCGTGAAAAAGACCGTGCCCCCAGTGGCTCAAGGGAGTGGTGCTGATTTTTTCTGCTGCTGCTGGCGCTGATGGTGTTCACCAACCGCGACCGAATGGACGTGTACGGCCGCTATTTCCGCGAGACCTCGCCG
>NZ_BAAJYS010000192.1:0-7217 GCF_057543315.1 Acidovorax sp. KPB24-07 | reverse complement strand
GCCGGCATCGCCATCGGCCTGCTGCACGGCGACATCGCCCCGCCCGGCGCCGTGCCGGCGGCGGACCTGGGCGAGCTGCTGGGCGCGGTGGCCGCCTGCCTGCTGGACTGAAGGCGCCCGGGCAGGCGGTGAAGGGGGCGTTCGCAGCCTTTTCGAACCTTTCAGGCCGCACGCCGGGAGATTGATTGCCCTGTTAGCTATGAAAATAGTAGCAAATGCCCTGGCCGGCGAATCCGCAACCGTTTGTGTATCGTGCAGGCATGACGACCGCCACCTCCCCCCACGACGCCGCCCCGGCCGCCTCCGGCATCCACAGCTACGAGCCGCGCCAGGGCCACGGCCTGCCGCACGACCCCTTCAACGCCATCGTGGGGCCGCGCCCCATCGGCTGGATCGCCTCGCGCAGCGCGGCCGGCGTGCTCAACCTGGCGCCCTACAGCTTCTTCAACGCCTTCAACTACACGCCGCCCATCATCGGATTCGCCAGCATCGGCGCCAAGGACACGCTCGCCAACATCCAGGCCACGGGCGAGTTCGTCTGGAACCTGGCCACCCGCCCGCTGGCCGAGGCCATGAACCGGACCTGCGCCGCCGTGCCGCCCGAGGTGGACGAGTTCACGCTCGGCGGCCTCACCCCCGCGGCCTCGCGGATCGTGTCCGTGCCCCGCGTCGCCGAAAGCCCGGTGGCCATGGAATGCCGCCGCACGCAGATCGTGCAGCTCGAGGGCGCGGACGGCGAGAAGGTGCCCACCTGGCTGGTGCTGGGCGAGGTGGTGGCGGTGCACATCGACCGCGCGCTACTCAAGGACGGGGTGTACGACACGGCCCATGCCGGGCACATCCTGCGCGCGGGCGGCCCGGCGGACTATTTCACGGTGGGGCCGGAGCAGCTGTTCAAGATGCACCGGCCGCGCTGAGCGGGCCTGGGCGGGGCCGGCCAGCGGCTATGCTCCACCAACCCTTTTCCATTCCACTGCAGAGAACCGACACCATGAACCCCACCCGACTGATCGCCATCGTTTTGATCGTGGCCGGCGCCCTGGGCCTGGCCTACGGCGGCTTCAGCTACACGAAGGACACCACCGTGGTGAAGGTCGGTCCGCTGGAGATCTCGGCCAAGGAGAAGGAGACCGTCAACATCCCGCTGTGGGTGGGCATCGGCGCCATCGCCGTCGGCGGCCTGCTGCTGGTGCTGGGCGCGAAGAAGTGATGGGGATGCGCGGCCCGCAGCCGGCCCCTGCGCGGTGCGGGGCGGCTGCGATGGAACGGGACGGCCCGGCATGAGGGCCACCGCGCTGCGCCGCTTCGCCGTGCGCTGCTGGTTCGGCCTGCTGTGCATCGTCCTCGGCCTCGCGCCGGTGCTGCTGCTCTTGCTGTCGTGGCCGCTGCTGCGCCTGCTCGGCTGCGAAGGCAACGAGGGCTCGGGCATGCAATGCGCCGCGGCCCCCGGACTGTCGGACGCGGCGTATTCGGTGCTCATGATCGGTGCGTGGGGGTCGATGTTCACGCTGCCCTCGGCGCTGATGCTGTACCTGGCCGGGGTGGGAGTGCGCTGGCTGGCGCGCCCGCCGGCGCAGCGGTAAGGCCGGCGCGATACACCGCCGAAGACGTTCGCCTCCCGGGCATTCGCGGCCGGGGAGCGGTCAGCGCGTGAAGTCGGCCACCACCTTGCCGATGCGGGGGCCGGTGCGACTGCGTTCGATGGCCGCCGGAATGCCGTTGAAGCCCACGGTATCGCTCAGCTTCGAGATCAGCGAGCCTTGGGCAATTTCCTGCGCGAACTGCGCCAGGAGCACCGCGTCCGCCTGGTTGACGAACCACAGTCCGCGACGGCCGGCAGGGGTGCGTGCGGCGATGTCGGGCGCGGCCGCGCTGACGATGGCGCCGCCTTCGGCCAGCACGGCCCACGAGCGATCGAGCGCCTCGCCGCCAACGTAGTCCAGCACCAGGCCGATGCCCTGCGCCACCGACTCGAAACGCTCGCTTCGGTGGTCGATGGCGTGGTCCGCGCCCAGGCTTCGGACATGGTCGAGGTGCGCTGCGGAGGCCGTGGCGAAGACCTCGGCGCCGGCCCGCTTGGCGTACTGCACGGCATAGCCGCCCAAGCCGCCCGCAGCGCCGTGGATCAGGATGCGCTGGCCTGCCGCGATGGGCCCCGCCTGGTGCAGGCTCTGCCAGGCCGCGACGGCCGCCACGGGAATGCCGGCGGCCTGGACATCGTCCAGCCCCGCGGGCGTGTGCACCAGATTCGCCTCGGCCACCGGCACGAATTGCGCGTACGCGCCGAGCCGACCCAGCGGGCCCATGACGCGGTCGCCGACCCGAAAGCGCGAGGCCCCCGGCCCGACGGCCTCGACGGTGCCGGCCAATTCGATGCCGAGCACCGCGGGCAGGGGAATCGGGAACGCCTTCTGGACCAGGCCTTCGCGGACTTTCCAGTCGATGCCGTTCACGCCGGCCGCGCGAACCCGGACCAGCACCTGGCCGTCGCCGGCAGAGGGCTTCGGGATCTCGCCGATCTCGGCGGCCGACGCGCCGCCGTAGGCGCGGATCAGGACCGCGCGTTGGGTCGTCGTCATGGGAGGTTCTCCTGTCCAGGTGTCGATGGCGGGGCGCGCCGTTTCAGGCGGCTGCGCCGGCCAGGCCCGGGTAATCGGTGTAGCCCTTGGCACCACCGCCGTAGTAGGTGTTGTGGTCCGGTGCATTCATCGGGGCGTTGGTTTTCAGGCGCTCGACGAAGTCGGGGTTGGCCAGCACCATCTGTCCGTAGGCCTCCAGATCGGCCAGGCCCGACGCCAGGTCGGTGCCGATCTGCTCGCGTGCACGCCCCGGGCGGTTCACGATGAGCGTGCCGCGCCAGAGCTTGCGAATGTCCGCCACCAGGGCTTCGTCGCCCACGTGCATCACATGCACATAAGCCAGGCCCAGCCGGGAGAGTTCGGCGCTCAGGTAGCGGTACAGGGCCGGCCCTTCGACCCCCTCATCGATGCCCCCCAACTGGGCGCCGGGCGACAGGCGAATGGCGGTACGGTCCGCGCCGATTTCCTCGGCGATCGCGGTGGCCACTTCGATGGCGAAACGGGCGCGGTTCTCGATCGATCCGCCGTACTGGTCGGTGCGGGTGTTGGCGCTCGGGGCGAAGAACTGCTGGACCAGATAGCCATTCGCACCGTGGATTTCGACGCCGTCGGCACCCGCTTCGATCGCCCGCCGGGCGGCCCGGCGAAAGTCCGCCACGGTGTGTTGGATCTCCTCGGTGGTCAGCGCGCGCGGCTCGGGGATGGGCTGCATGCCCGTCATCGTGAACATCGGCGCGCCGGGTGCGATCGCCGAAGGCGCCACCGCCTGCCGGTGGTGGGGCGTGTTGTCGGGGTGCGACATGCGGCCCACGTGCATGAGCTGGATGAACAGCCGCGCGCCCTTGGCGTGCACGGCGGCAGTGATGGCCTGCCAGCCGGCCACATGGGCATCGGTGTAGATGCCGGGGGTGGTGAGATAGCCCTGGCCGTCGTCGGAAGGCTGCGCGCCTTCGGAGACGATCAGCCCGACATCGGCGCGCTGCGCGTAGTAGGTGGCCGCGAGGGCCGTGGGCGTGCCGTCGGGCGCGGCGCGGGAACGCGTCATGGGCGCCATCACGAGGCGGTTCGAGAGGGTGTAGCGGCCGACGGTGGCAGGGCTGAAAAGGGCGGTCATGGGTTTCTCCGGTTGCGACGCTGCATCTTCGATTAACCTACCCATGAGATAAAGATGGCTTGGTGGGAATGATTGATCCAATATTGACGCAATGGCCCTCGAATACCTGAACGACATGGCGCTTTTCGTGGAGGTGGTGAAAGCCAAGAGCTTTCGCGCGGCCGGCGATGCGACGGGCGTGCCCAACTCGACCTTGTCACGGCGGATCGGCGCGCTGGAGACATCGATCGGCCTGCGCCTGCTGCACCGCACGACCCGCAGGATCGAGCTGACCGAAGCGGGACAGATCTACTACGAGCGCTGCCGGCGCATCGTCGAGGAGGCGCGGATCGCGCACGAGCAGCTGGGCGACCTGCTGGCCCAGCCCAGCGGGGTGCTGCGCGCCTCGCTGCCGGTGGACTTTGCGACCATCTATGTGGCGCCGCTGATCGCGGAGTTCGCCCGCCGCTATCCGGGCATCGCCTTCGATCTGGACCTCAGCCCGCGCCGGGTGGACCTGGTGGCCGAGCCCTTCGATGTGGCCATCCGCATGGGCGAGCAACCGGACTCGACGCTGGTCGCGCGCCAGCTGGCCCGCCTGACCACCCACCTGTACGCATCGCCCCGGTACCTGCAGGCAGCGGGCGAGCCCGCAGACCCCGCCGCCCTGTCACAGCACGTGTGCATCGGCTCTCCGAAGCTCGGCCCATGGGTGCTGAACGCCAACGAGGGAGGGGCCACCGTGGAAGTCGCTATCGGCCAGCGCTTCAAGGTCAACAGCGTGGGGATGTGCCGCAGCCTGGCCGTGCTGGACCAGGGCATCGCGCTGCTGGCGGAAGGCGTCGTCGCGGACCACGTGGCCGAGGGGCGCCTGCGCCGCATCCTGCCCGGCTGGTACGGAACGCCCGTCCCGGTCTACGCCTTGACCGAAACGCGGCTACTGCCGGCGAAAACGCTCCGTTTCATCGAGTTCCTGCAGGAGCGCCTGGCCACCGGTGCGTGAAGCCGGCCGCAAGGTGCACGGCCCGGCCGCCCCGGCCGCCGCATTCGCGCCATTCAGCCCCCGGAAGGCCCCTGGTGGAACACCAGGTCCTGCACCGGCTGGCCGCCCACCAGGTGGCTTTCGATGATGCGGTCCATGTTGGCGGGCGTGACGTCGTAGTACCAGGTGCCGTCGGGCTGCACGCACATCACCGGCCCGCCCTTGCAGGCGGCGAAGCAGCTCACGCGGCTGCGCTTGACGCGCAGCTCGCCATCGTTCAGGCCCGCGGCCTTGAACTTGTCGCCCAGGCTGTCGAACAGGGCCTGCGCCTGGCCGTCTTCGGCGCAGCGCGGGCCGGTGCAGATGAGGATGTGGCGGCGGTAGGCACCGATCTTCGGCCGGATGGCCACGCGCACCCCTTCGGGCGCTGCGGTCGTGGCGGTGGCGGTGGCGGTGGTGGGGTCTTGCTGGCTCATGCCTCTTCCTCGGTGGTGGCGACGGCCTCGGCCGCCAGGGGCTGGGCCAGGGTGTCGCGAATGTAATCGGCCGGCAGGCGGTGGCGCCGGGCCAGGGCCTCGATGCTCTCGCCGGCCGCGTGATCGAGCTGCAGATTCTCCAGCCAGCCGTTGAGGCCGGTGGAGAGCGACCGGCCCGGCCGCTCGCCGGCCCGCGTGGCGCCGCCGCCCTCCACGTCGTACTTGTTGGCGTAGCCGCGCGGCGTGACCATGAGGCCGTGCTGCACGATGGTGTTGCTGTTGCCGATCAGCACCGTGCTGAGCATGCCGATGTCGGCATCGCACATGGTGGCCAGCGTGGCGAACTCGATGCGCTCGCGGCGGCGGTAGGCGCTCTTGACGATGGCCACCGGCGTGTCCGGACTGCGGTGGCGCAGAAAGAGGCGCTGCGCCTCCTCGATCTGCCGCGTGCGCCGGCCGCTCTTGGGGTTGTAGAGCGCGACCACGAAGTCGGCCAGGGCGGCGGCGTCGAGCCGGCGCGCGATGGTGGGCCAGGGCGTGAGCAGATCGGACAGCGAGATGGCGCAGAAGTCGTGCGTGAGCGGCGCGCCCACGCGGGCGGCGCAGCTGTTGATGGCCGAGGCGCCGGGCACGATCTCAACCTCGATGCCGCCGGGCTCGACCACGCCGTTCTCGTCGAAGGCGGGCGGCGTCCAGCCGGCCTGGAACAGCACCTCGAACGTGGGGCCGGCCATGCCGTACACGCCCGCATCGCCCGAGGAGATGAGCGCCACCTTCTTGCCCTCGCGGGCGCGGGCCAGCGATTCGATGGCGCGGTCCAGCTCCTCGGTCATGGACTTGCGGATGATCTCCTTGCCCTCGATGAGATCGGCCACCAGCTTGATGTAGGTGACGTAGCCGATGATGGTGTCGGCCTCGGCGATGGCGGCGCGCGCGCGCGCCGTCATGTGGTCGGTGCTGCCGGGGCCGATGCCCACGAGCATGATCTTTCCTGCGGACATGGTCGCGGGGCCCCTCACGCAGCGGCCGCCGGGGCGGGGGACGCGACGCGCTGCAGCGTGCGCTCGTCGATGCAGGCGGCCAGCCAGCGGCGGCCGCGCAGGCGGGCGGCGCCGAGCGTGATGCCGATGGTGAGCAGCGGCTCCACCGCCACGAGGCTCAGGTACGACGCGGCGAACAGCGCCCAGTCGGCCACGGGCGCCGCATCGCTGCTGATGGACAGCCAAAAGCCCACCATGAGCGTCACGCCGGCGTAGTACATGGCATCGAGCTTGAGCACGTTGGCCACGCTGATGCGCTGCATGCGCTTTCCCAGGCCGTGGTGCACGGCCACCAGCGGCACGGCCAGGCTCAGGAAGTTGATGGCCAGGTGCGCCAGGTCCTGCGGCTCGAACACGAGGGCCTGGGCGAGCAGCCCCAGCCCGAAGCCGAACAGCGTGGGAATGAAGCCGAACAGCAGGTAGATGGGCATGGCGCCCACGAAATGCAGCTCCGACGGCCCCACGGGCATGTGCCAGACCTGCATGAGCACGCTGAAGAAGAAGGCCGCCAGCACCGTGCGCAGCCAGGCGGTGGGGCTTTTGAGCAGGGGCAGCGCGTGCGCGCCCAGCAGCGCCGTGGCGGCGACGGAGGCAAAGGCGATCTTGTCCTGCGAAAGGATGCCGATTTCGATGTGCATGGTGTGAGCCTTTTGGGGTGAAGAAGGGGAAAGATCGGAACGAAGGGATCAGCCGGCCGCGCGCGCCATGCGCGCGATCGACACGGTGGCGTTGCGGCCGTCCTCGCCGCGCAGCCGGTGCTTTTCCACCAGCAGGGCGGATGCGTCGTGCGCGGCGCCGGCCGCCAGCAGCGCTGCGGCCTCGCTGACCGACGGGGTGCCCATGTAGCGCAGCACCGTGGCCGAAGGATTGGGCACGGGCACCGCCGCCAGTTGCGCGGCGGTGTACCACTGCAGCGGCCAGCCGTGGCGCGCCGCCAATGCGAGAAAAGCGGCCTCGTCGGCCTTGGCGGCGATGCTGGCGGCGGCAGCCACGTGGCGCAGGTCGGCGGGCACCTGCGCCAGGGCTTGCAGCAGGCAGGCCTGAACG
>NZ_BAAJYS010000191.1:0-7219 GCF_057543315.1 Acidovorax sp. KPB24-07 | reverse complement strand
GCCCGGCGGTCAGGAGCGTGCGCCGCGGCAGCCGCCGCGCACGCCGGGGCTCAATTGCCGGAGCCGCCGGCGTCGGCCATGCGCTTTTCGACTTCCTGCGCGTTGATCGCGCCCGGCACGCGGGAGCCGTCGGCGAAGATGATCGTCGGCGTGCCGGTGATCTTGTGCTTCTTGCCGAAGGCCAGGTTGCGCTGCACGGCCGCGGTGTCGCAGCTGGCGGCGGGTGCCGGCTTGTCGCGCACCATCTGGTCCTGCCAGGCCACCACGCGGTCCTTGGCGCACCAGATGTTGCGGGACTTCTCGGCCGAATCGGGGCTCAGGATGGGGTACAGGAACATGTACACCGTGACGTTGTCCACGTTCTGCAGGTCCTTCTCGAAGCGCTTGCAGTAGCCGCAGTTGGGGTCCTCGAACACCGCGATCTTGCGCTTGCCGTTGCCGCGCACGATGGTGAAGGCATCCTTGAAGGGCAGCGCGTCGAAGTCCACCGCGGTGAGCTTGTTGATGCGGTCTTCGGTCAGGTTGCGCCGGGCCTTGGTGTCGATCAGCTCGCCCTGGATCAGGTAGTTGCCCTTGGCATCGGTGTAGAACAGGTCGGTGCCGATGCGCACCTCGTACAGGCCCTGCATGGGCGTGCTGCGCACCTCGTCGATCTTCTCCAGCTGCGGAATGCGGTCGGACAGGGCCTTGCGGATGACCGTTTCCTGGGCGAACGCGCCGAGGGACAGGGTGAGCGCGGCGCCGGCCAGCAGGCCCGTGAGGTTCTGCCCGCTGAAGGCGATCAGCGCGATGAAGCCGGCCGAGGCGGCGTAGGCCGCGCCCAGCACGGTGTAGGCGCTGAAGCGGTCGATGAGCCGGCCCAGCGCGAGCGCACCGACCACGCCGCCCAGGTTGAGCATGGCGGTGGAGAGAATGGCCTTTTCCAGCGGCAGGCCGGCGCTTTTGAGCAGCGTGGGCAGCCAGTTGACCAGGAAGTACATGACCAGCAGGTTCATGAAGAACGCCAGCCACAGCAGCATGGTGGTGGGCAGGCGGCCGTGGCGGAACAACTCGAACACCGAGAAGCCCGCCTGCACCCCAGCAGCCTCGCCGCGCAGCCCGGCCATCACCGTGGCCGGGTCTTCGCCCGGGTAGGCGCTCTTGACGATGGGCTCGTAGCGCGCGGGCGCGGCGCCGCTGGCGGCCAGGTAGCGCAGCGATTCGGGCAGCAGGGCGGCCAGCACCGGCAGCAGCAGCAGGGGCAGCACGCCGCCCAGCACGAACACCGAGTGCCAGTCGAAATGCGCGATGAGCCAGCTGGAGATCAGCCCGCCCAGCGTGGAGCCGAGCGGAAAGCCGCAGAACATCACCGTGACCAGCGTGGCGCGCAGGCGCTGCGGCGCATATTCGCTGGTCAGGGCGATGATGTTGGGCATGGCCGCGCCCAGGCCCACGCCGGTGATGAAGCGGTAGGCCAGCAGCTCGTTCATGCTGGTGGCCCAGGCCGTGAGCAGCGCGAACAGTCCGAAGATGAAGGTGGACAGCAGGATGATCTTCTTGCGGCCCCAGCGGTCGGCGGCCGGGCTGAGCAGGAAGGCGCCGGCCATGAGGCCGAAGAGCCCCGCCGCGAAGATGGGCCCGAACGCCGAGGGCTTGAGCCCCCAGTCTTCCGCGATGCGCGGCGCCACGTAGGCGATGGACTGGGTATCGAAGCCGTCGAGCATGGCGACGATGGCGCACAGCAGCGTCACGCGCAGCTGCAGCGGCCCGAAGGCGGCACGGTCTGCCGCCGGAATGCCGGCGGCCATGGATGGGGTCATTTTGTCTCTCTCCGTCTTGTAGGGATGGGGGTGGCTCATGGGCCGGGGACCACAGGAAAAATCAAGGCTGGTAGTCGGGCTGCTCCTGCGGTCGGGCCGCGATGAAGGCGGGGTGCCGGTCGGCGTGCGCGTACACGGCCATGGCACGCGCATGGGGTTGGAGGTCGCAGCCCGCGCGCAGCGCGTTGGCCACCTGGGGCACCAGGCACACGTCGGCCAGCGTGGGCTGGTCGCCAAAGCACCAGGGGCCACCGCCGTCACCGTGCCTGGCCAGCAGCCGCTCCACAGCCTCGAAGCCCTCGGCCGCCCAGTGGGCGTACCACGCGTCCTTCTGCGCCGCGCTCAAGCCCAGCGGCCCTTGCAGGTACTTCAGGATGCGCAGGTTGTTGACGGGGTGCATGTCGCAGGCGATGACATGGGCCAGCTCCAGCACACGGGCACGCAGCCGGGGCTCCAGCGGGATCAGGCGCGGCTCGGGGTGGCGCTGGTCCAGGTAGTCGAGGATGGCCATCGACTGGCCCAGGGCGAAGTCGCCATCCACCAGCGTGGGCACGACGCGCGAGGCATTCAGTTCGGCATAGCCCGGTGCGCGGTGCTCGCCGGTGCGGATGTTCACCCCGTGGTAGTCGGCGGGCAGCCCTTTGAGGGCCAGCGCGATGCGCACCCGGTACGAGGTGGAGCTGTTGAAGAAGCTGTAGAGCTGCACGGCGGGCTCCACGGCGTCAGACCACGTCCACCCGCAGCTCGCCCAGGCGGTCCACGCCCACGACCATGCGGTCGCCGCGCACCACCGGGCCCACGCCTTCGGGGGTGCCGGTGTAGATCAGGTCGCCCGGCTCCAGCCGGAACCAGGTGGAGAGGTCGGCGATGGTCTCGGCCACCGACCAGATCAGGTGCGACACGTCGCTGCGCTGGCGGTCCGCGCCGTTCACGGTGAGCCAGATGCCGGCCTGCTCGAAGTGGCCCACGTCGCTGGCGCGGTGGATGGGGCCGATGGGCGCGGAGGCATCGAAGGCCTTGCCGATCTCCCAGGGCCGGCCCATCTGGCGCATCTCCATCTGCCGGTCGCGGCGGGTCATGTCCAGGCCCACGGCATAGCCCCAGGCGTGCTGCAGCGCGTTCTCGCGGGCGATGTCGCTGCCCGCTTTGCCGATGGCGACCACCAGTTCCGCCTCGTAGTGGAAGTTGTCCGTGCGCGAGGGGTACGGCAAGCGCAGCGTCTCGCCATGGGCCACGGGGATGACGGCATCGGCCGGCTTGCAGAAGAAGAAGGGCGGCTCGCGGTCGGGATCGAACCCCATCTCGCGGGCGTGGGCCGCGTAGTTGCGGCCCACGCAGTAGACGCGGCGCACGGCGAAGGCATCGCCGCTGCCTGCAACGGGCACGGCAACGGAGGGAGGAGCGGGAAACACGAAGGCCATGGAGATGTCTTTCAAAAGGGGATTGAAGATTCAGGATGCGCAGCGGCTCACAGGCGCTCTTCGCGCAGCAGGCCCAGGGCGGCCTGCACCGGGCGGTCGGAATAGCTGAACAGCACCGCGTCCTGCGTCGCGGCCAGCTGCACGGGCGCCCATGAGGGGGCGACGAAGGTGTCGCGCGGGCCGAACTGGAAGGTGCGCTCGCCGATGCGCGCCGTGCCCTGGCCCTCGACCACGCTGAACACGGTCGCATCGGTGGCACGGTAGGTGCGGCCCTGGAAGCCGGCCGGCAGGAACTGCATGAACGTGGCCATGGTGGGCATGGGCCACCCCCCGGTGGCGGGGTTCACGTAGCGCAGCTTGACGCCGTCCCAGGCGTCCAGCTCGCCCTGGCGGAACAGCCGGTCCAGCGCCTCGCGGCTGCGCTCGTAGGGGTAGCTGAAGAGGGGCGAGGTCGAGCCCTCCGCAGCGCGGTGGCGCACCGGCACCATGTTGTGGCCGAAGGCGGCAAAGCTGTGCCCCTCGGCCCGGCTCACGGGCTGCACCGCTTCGGGGTAGTTCTCCGCGAAGCCCGCATCCAGGTGGCCGATGAGGGGAATGTCGAGCCCGTCGAGCCAGACCACGGGCTCGCCGCCGTCCGCCACCGCCGGGTTGCCGTGGTCGTGCCAGGTCCACGAGGGGGTGATGATGAAGTCGCCCGGGTGCATGGTGGTGCGCTCGCCGTTGACGGCCGTGTAGGCACCCTGCCCTTCCACGATGAAGCGCAGCGCCGACTGCGTGTGGCGGTGGCTGGGCGCGACCTCGCCGGGCAGGATGAGCTGCAGCCCCGCATACAGCGTGGAGGTGATGCTGGCGCGGCCGGGCAGGCCGGGGTTCTCCAGGATGAGCACGCGGCGCACGGCCTCCTCGGCGCTGATGACCTCTCCCGCCTGCATGACGAGCGGGCGCACGTCCTCGTATTTCCAGAAGGCGGGCACGGCCCGCGGGCGGGGTTCGCGCGGCACCAGGCTGTGCAGCGACTCCCAGAGCGGGGCCATGCCGTGGCGGGCGATGTGGTCGTAGTAGGCCTGCCGGTCGGCGGATGCGGCGGCAGGCGGCGATGCCAGGGTGGGCGTATCCATGCGTTGTCTCCTGTGTCTGCGGCCAGCCATGCCAAAGCACTCGAATGCGCGCTGCCAGCCGGTCCATGGGGCGGATTATTCGAACCCGTCGATAGTCCGTAAAATCATTTATTGGTCTTATCCATAATCTTTTGGATATACCTTCAACCCACCCACCGACCCCATGGACTGGACCCACCGCCTGCGCCTGCGACAGCTGCAGATGCTTTTGAGCCTGGCGCAGACCGGCAACATGAGCCAGTCGGCGCAGTTGCTCCACACCGCGCAGCCCGCGCTCTCCAAGTGGCTCAAGGAGCTGGAAGAGGACCTGGGCATGGTGCTGTTCGAGCGCCATGCGCGCGGGCTCAAGCCCACGCCCCAGGGCGAGGCGCTGATCGCCCATGCCCGGCGCATCGAGGCCCACCTGGACAGCGCCCGCGACGACATGCAGGCCCTGCGCGACGGGGGCAGCGGGCTGGTGGCGGTGGGCACCTCGGGTGCGTCGGCGTCCGACGTGGTGCCCATGGCGGTGCTGCGCCTGCTGGAGTGGCTGCCGCGCGCACAGATCCGGCTGGCCGAAAGCACCATGAACGTGCTCATGCAGCAGCTGGCCCATGGCGAGCTGGACGTGGTGGTGGGCCGTTCCGCGCCCGAACTGCACGACACCCACATCCACACCGAGATGCTGTACATGGAGCCCATCCACCTGGTGGCACGCCCGCAGCACCCGCTGCTGCGGCAGGAGCGCGCGCTGGAATGGGGCGATCTCATGGCCTACCGCTGGCTCGTCTGGCCGCGCGGCACGCCGATCCGCAATGCGCTGGAGGGCGCGCTGGCAACCGCCGGGCATGCGCTGCCGCAGGGCAGCGTGGAATCCAACTCCGTCACGCTCAACCTCACGCTGCTGGGCCACAGCGACATGATCGGCATGGCCTCGCACCGCGCGGCGCTGCGGTTTTCGCACATGGGCGCGCTGCGCGTGCTGCCGGTGCGGCTGTCGGGCTTCGGCTCGGTGTCGATGTACTGGCGCGAGAACACCACCGACCGGGCGGCGGTGGCCAGCATGCTGCGCGCCCTGCGCGAGGCCGCGGCACCCGCCTCCTGACCGCGCGCCAGGGCGTGCAGGCCCGTGCCGATGGGGGCACCATGGCGGCCTGGGCGCACGGTGCGCCCCCACGCGCAGGAGACGACCCATGGCCCAAGCCACCCACGCAGTTTTCAACCAGTTTTCCGAACGCACCGACTACGACCTTCTCGCCACCGATGCCGCGCTGCAGGACGGGCTGCGCCGCGCGGGTGCGCAAGGCGCCCTGCCCGCCCTGGGCGCCTACGCACGGCAGCTCGGCACGGCCGCGACATGGGCCCTGGCCGAACAGGCCAACCGCCATACGCCGCAACTGCACCGCTTCGACAACCGGGGCCGGCGCATCGACCGGGTCGAATTCCATCCCGCGTGGGACGCGCTCATGGCGATGTACCGCGCGCAGGGCCTGGTCTCCATGCCCTTCGACAGCGACCAGCCCGGCCGCTGGGCCGTCTGGGCCGCGGGCTTTTACCTGCACGGCCAGGTCGAGCAGGGCACCCTGTGCCCCGCCACCATGACGCAGGCCGCGATCCCGCTGCTGCGCAAGGAGCCCGCGCTCTGGGCGCAGCTGGAGGGCAAGCTCCACAGCCGCACCCACGACCCGCGCGACCGGCCCGCGCAGGAAAAATCCAGCGTCTGGCTGGGCATGGGCATGACCGAAAAGCAGGGCGGCTCCGACGTGCGCGCCAACACCACCGTGGCCACGCCCATCGGCGCGGGCGGGCGCGGCGGCGAATACCGGCTGCACGGCCACAAGTGGTTCTTCTCCACTCCGCAGAGCGACGCTCACCTGGTGGTGGCGCGCACCGGCGAGGGCGGCCCCTTCGCCTGCTTCTACGTGCCGCGCTGGCGGCCCGACGGCACGCTCAACGCGGTACACGTGCAGCGCCTGAAGGACAAGGTGGGCAACCGCAGCAACGCCAGCGGCGAGGTGGAATTCGACGGCGCCTGGGGCCTGCTGATGGGCGAGGAAGGCCGGGGCATCCCCACGATCATCGAGATGGCGACCACCACGCGCCTGAACTGCGTGGCCGGCAGCGCCGCCATCCTGCGCCAGGCCACCGTGCAGGCCATCGCCTATGCCCGCCAGCGCCATGCCTTCGGCCGGGCCCTGGCCGAGCAGCCGCTGATGCGCGCCGTGCTGGCCGACCTGGCGCTGGAGAGCGAGGCCGCGCTGGCGCTGCTGATGCGCCTGGCCGAGGCTTTCGAACGCGAGGATGACGGCACCGCCAGCGCGGCCGACCGCGCCTGGAAGCGCGTGATCACGCCCGCCGCCAAGTTCTGGGTCTGCAAGCGCGGCGTGGGGCTGGCCGGCGAGGCCATGGAGGTCTTCGGCGGCAACGGCTACGTGCAGGACGGCGTGATGGCGCGCCTCTTTCTCGAATCGCCCGTCAACTCGATCTGGGAAGGCTCGGGCAACGTGATGTGCCTAGACGTGCTGCGCGCCCTGGCGCGCGAGCCCCAGACCGCGTCGGCGCTGCTGCAGGACTTCGCCGACGCTGCGGCCGGCGAGCCGCGCATCCTCGACGCGCTCCGGCCGCTCGAAGGCCTGCTGGCCCTCCCGCCCGAACAGCTGGAGCCCCTGGGTCGCCAGCTCGTGCAGCGCCTAGTGCTGGTGGCGCAAGCCTGCCTGCTGCGCCGCCATGCGCCGCAGGCGGTGGCGGATGCGTTCATTGCCACCCGGCTGGAGGACGGCGGCGCAGGCCGCGTCGTGGGCGCCATCGACACCCGAGCGATGGACACCGGGGCGATTCTGGAACGGGCGTTTCCGGCGTGATCCGCCCGGCGGCGCCCTTCGCGCCATGGCGCGGGCTTCGG
>NZ_BAAJYS010000190.1:0-7246 GCF_057543315.1 Acidovorax sp. KPB24-07 | reverse complement strand
CGGCGTGGCCCCGCCCGGCCAGGTCGGCGGCGAGGCGCCAGCACACGCCGATGTCGCCGTAGTTGTCGATGACCTGGCAGAACAGGTCCCAGCGCAGGGGGGAGGCCATGGGGTGCGCAGGGCTCATGCGCCACCCCCGGCCGGTGCCCGAAGATGCTCCACCAGCAGTTGCGCCACGCGCGACAGCGGCTCCCCGGACCGAACGCACAGCGACAGCTGCCGGTGCGCCCACGGCTCGGCCAGGGTGATGGGCCGCAGGGCCAGGGTGGCGCGGTACAACTGGGCGCTGCCGCGGGGCAGCACGCCCACGCCCAGGCCCGCGGACACCATGAGGCACAGCGCGTCGTAGCTGGTCACCTGGATGCGCAGCTTGAGCGGCAGGCCCGCTTCGGCCGCCGCGCGGGTGAGCTGGTTGTTGATGGCGCTGCCCGGGTGCACGCCCACGAAGTCGAACGGCAACGCATCGGCCAGCCGCACCGAGCGCCGCCGGGCCAGCGGATGGCCGGCGGGGGCGATCAGCACCAGTTCGTCGGTGCGGTAGGGCAGCAGGGCGACGCGCTCGCCGTAGCTGCCGTGGTTGAGGATGCCCACGTCCGCGGCGTTCTCGGCCACCGAATGGGCGATGGCGCTGCTGATCTGCTCCTGCAGCCGCACCTGGACCTGCGGGTGCGCGGCCATGAAGGCCGGCAGCTCGGCCGGCAGGAACTGGGTGATGGCCGAGATGTTGGCCACCACGCGCACGTGGCCCCGCACCCCGGCGCGAAAGTCGCGCATCTGCAGGGCGATGCCATCGAGTTCGTTGAGCACGCCGCGCGCCATGTTCAGCAGCGCATACGCCGCGTCGGTGGGCTCGGTACCCCGGTTGCTGCGGCTGAAAAGCTCCACCTGCAGGGTGCCCTCCAGCTCGGCCAGGCGCCGGCTGGCGGCCGACGGGGCGATGTGCTCGCGCGCCGCGGCGCGGGCGATGGCGTTTTCTTCCATCACCGCCACGAACAGGCGCAGGGAAACCGGGTCGAGCTTCATGGGCGCCGATGGTACTGCCGCCGGGCAGCCGGCCATGCCGGTTTGCGATGGCGGCGTCGCGCATCGGGGTTTTGCGGTGGGCGGGGGCCACGGCATGATCCGCGCCATTCGAACGAAGGGACGCGACAGGAATGACGACGACGGAAACGACAGCAGCCCCCGCCGCCCTGGCCGGGGTGCGGGTGATCGAGATGGGCCAGTTGATCGCCGGGCCGTTTTGCGGCAAGACGCTGGGCGAGTTCGGGGCCGATGTGGTGAAGATCGAGGCGCCCGGCGCGGGCGATCCGCTGCGCAACTGGCGGCTGATCAAGGAAGGCACCTCGGTGTGGTGGCAGGTGCAGTCGCGCAACAAGCGTTCGCTGGCACTGGACCTGCGCCAGCCGGAAGGGCAGGACATCGCACGCCGGCTCATCGCCGAGGCCGATGTGCTGATCGAGAACTTTCGCCCTGGCACGCTGGAGGACTGGGGCATGTCGCCCGAGGCGCTGCATGCGCTCAACCCTGGGCTGGTGATCCTGCGCATCTCGGGCTATGGGCAGACCGGCCCCTACCGCGATCTGCCGGGCTTCGGAATGATCGGCGAGGCGATGGGTGGCCTGCGCCACCTGACGGGCGAGCCCGGCCGCGTGCCGGTGCGCGTGGGCGTCTCCATCGGCGACACGCTGGCGGCGCTGCACGGCGCCGTGGGCGTGCTGACGGCGCTCTACCACCGCAAGGTGAACGGCGGCAAAGGCCAGGTGATCGACGTGGCGCTGCACGAAGCCGTATTCAACGTGATGGAGAGCCTCATTCCCGAGTACAGCGCCTTCGGTGCCGTGCGCGACGCAGCGGGCAGCGCGCTGCCGGGCATCGCGCCGTCCAACGCGTATCCGTGCACCGATGGCTGGGTGCTGGTGGCAGGCAATGGCGACAGCATCTTCAAGCGGCTGATGGACGCCATCGGCCGGCCCGACCTGGCGGCGGCGCCCGACCTGGGCAGCAATGCCGGGCGGGTGGCCCGGGTGGCGGAGATCGATGCGGCCATCGGCGAATGGACGGCCGGGCGCACCGTGCAGGCAGTGCTGGAGGGCCTGGGCGCCGCCCGCGTGCCCGCCGGCAAGGTGTATACGGCGCAGGACATCGCCGAAGACCCGCACTACCGCGCCCGAGACATGCTGCTGCCGCAGACCACGCGCGACGGCTATGTGGTCGAGGTGCCGGGCATCGTGCCCAAGCTGTCGGGCACGCCGGGCACGATCCGCTCCAGTGCGCCTCACCTGGGCGACGACACCGATGCGGTGCTGGCCGAGGCGGGCCTGACCGCCCAACAGATCGCGCTGCTGCGCAGCAAGGGGGTGATCCAATGACCGCGACTCGCAACCCGTCGAACGGGGCGGATGAAACGCGCGAAGCCCGGGCCGGCGTGTGGAGCGGCAACGGCCGCCGCATCCACCTGCAGGAAGTGGGAACGCGCGACGGCCTGCAGATGGAGCAGGCCTTCGTGCCCACGGCAGACAAGATCGCGCTGGTCGATGCGCTGTCGGCGGCGGGCCTGTCGAAGATCGAGGTGACGGCGTTCGTCTCGCCCACGGCGATACCGGCGCTGCGCGATGCCGAGATCGTGATGCGCGAGATCGTGCGGCGTCCCGGCACGGTGTACAGCGCGCTGGTGCCCAACGTGCGCGGCGCCGAGCGCGCCATCGAGGCGCACACCGACGAGCTGAACCTGGTCATGTCCGCCAGCGAGACGCACAACCTGGCCAACCTGCGCATGGCGCGCGCGCAGTCGTTCGCGGCGCTGTCGCAGGTGGTGGCCACCGCCCAGGCCGCGGGCGTGGCGGTGAACGTGTCCCTGTCGTGCGTGTTCGGCTGCCCGATGGAAGGCGACGTGGCGCCGGCGCAGGTGTTCGGCTGGGTGCAGCGCTTCGCCGACCTGGGTGTGCGCGGCATCACCCTGTGCGACACGACCGGCATGGCGTATCCGACCCAGGTGGCGCAGCTCACCGCCGCCGCCCGGGCGCGCTGGCCGGGGGTGGATTTCACGCTGCACTTTCACAACACGCGCGGCATGGGGCTGGCGAACGTGCTCGCCGCCATCGATGCGGGGGCGGACCGTTTCGATGCGTCGCTCGGCGGCCTGGGTGGCTGCCCCTATGCGCCGGGTGCGTCGGGCAACGTGTGCAGCGAGGAGGTCGCACACGCGCTTCAATGGATGGGCTACGACACGGGCGTGGATCTTTCGCAGCTGATCGCCGCGGCGGCCCGGCTGCCCGGGCTGATCGGCCACGACATTCCCAGCCAGATCGTGAAGGCGGGGCGCCGGCTGGACCTGCACCCGGTGCCGGACGGCTTCGAGGCGATCCGCGACCGGGCACTGGCGCGCGAAGCCGCCTGAACGCCGGGCGGCAGCGGCTTTCCCGCGGGCCGGCGCGGCGCGATGCATCGACAAAAACCCAAGGAGACAAAAATGATGGACACGCATTCACTCTCGCGCCGCGCGGCGCTGGGCACGCTGCTGTGCGGCATGGCGGGCACGGCCCTGGCGCAGGCGGGCTACCCCCAGCGCGCGATCACCCTCGTGGTGCCGCAGCAGGCCGGTGGCGCCAACGACGCGATCGCCCGCGTGGTGGCGCAAAAGCTGTCGGAACAACTGGGCCAGCCGGTGGTGGTGGACAACCGCCCCGGTGCGGGCGGCAACGTGGGCACGGCCGCGGCGGCCAAGGCCCGGCCGGACGGCTACACCCTGCTGCTCACGGCGGACAGCGCGCAGGTCATCAACCCCTGGCTCTACCAGCACACGGGGTTCGACCCGGTGAAGGATTTCGAGCCGGTGGCGCCGCTGGCCACGGCGGGCTACGTGCTGGTGGCGAACCCGGCGTTTCCCGCGTCCAACGTGGCCGAGCTGGTGGCGCTGGCCAAGGCGCACCAGGGCCAGTACGCCATCGCCTCGGCGGGCAATGGCACGCTCAACCACCTGATCGGCGAGATGCTGCAAAAGACCGCGGGCATCACGCTGCAGCACGTGCCCTACAAGGGCTCCGCCGCGGCGGCCACGGACGTGGTGGGTGGGCAGGTGCCGCTGTCGGTGCAGAGCCTGCCGTCCTCCATCGCCTTCATCAAGGCCGGCAAGCTCAAGGTGTTGGGCGTGGTGAACACGCGGCGCGTGGCGGCCTTGCCGGACGTGCCCACCATCGGCGAGACGCTGGCGGGCTTCGGCCAGACACCGTGGTACGGGCTTTTCGCGCCGGCCGGCACCCCGCCCGCCGTGGTCGCGCGGCTGCAGGCCGAGGTGGCCAAGGCGCTGGAGCAGAAAGACGTGGCCGAGCGGCTCGCCGCCGTGGGGTGCGAGCCCTACAAGGGCAACTCGGCGCAGCTGGCTGCGCTGGTGCGGGACGACCTCGCGCGCTGGGGCCGGGCGGTGAAGGACACCGGGGCCAAGCTGGATTGACGGCAGGCCGACCGGCCCGTGCGGACCGAGGGCGGGGCGCGACCTGCCGCCGCAGGGCTTTTTTTCTTTTGAATTTCAAAAAACCAAGGAGACATGGCATGAGAACGACAACGACAACGACAACGACAACGACAACGATAACGATAACGACAACGACAGCGATCACCCCTTGCGCATCCCGTCGCAGGGCGGCGATGGCCATCGCGCTGGCTGCGGCCTTCGCCGTCCCCGCCTGGGCGCAGGGCGGCTATCCGAACAAGCCGGTGACCCTGGTGGTGCCCACCGCCGCGGGCGGCACCACGGATCTGTCCGCACGCATGCTCGCGCAGGCCCTGGGCCCGGTGCTGGGCCAGTCGGTGGTGGTGGACAACAAGGGCGGCGGCAACGGCAACATCGCCGCCGGTGCCGTCAAGCGGGCCGAGCCCGATGGATACACGCTGCTCATGCAGTACTCGGGCTATCACGTGATCTCACCGCTGCTCACCCGGCAAAAGCAATGGGAGCCGGGCGATTTCCAACCCATCGCGAACGTGCTGTCGGCGCCGCAGATCATCGTCGTGCGCGACGGCCTGCCCGTGAAGACGCTGGCCGATCTGATCGCCTACGCCAAGGCGCATCCCGGCAAGCTCAACTACGCCTCGTCCGGCAACGGCTCGCTGCAGCACGTCACCGGTGCCATGCTGGAGCAGCAGGGCGGCGTGAAGATGGTGCACGTGCCGTACAAAGGCACCGGCCCGGCGCTGCAGGACCTGCTGGGCGGTCAGGTGGACCTGACCTTCGGCACCGCGCCACCGTTCATGCCCCACATCCAGGCCGGCAAGCTGCGCGTGCTGGCGGTGACGGGCAAGGAACGACTGGCCAGCTTGCCGGACGTGCCCACCACGGCCGAGGCAGGCTACCCCAAAGTGGATGCGACCTCGTGGTTCGCGCTGTTCGCACCGGCCCACGTGCCGAAGGCGGTGGTGGACAAGCTGGTGGCCGACGTGCGCACCGTGGTGCAGAACCCCGCATTCCAGCAAAAGGCCCTGGAGCAGGGTGCCACCGCCGACTACCAGGGACCGCAACCGCTCGCCGAGCGGGTGAAGGCCGATCTGGCCAACTGGGCGCAGGTGGTGAAGGCCTCCAAGATCGAGGCGGACTGATCGTTCCTCGCACCTCGGGCCGCCCGCTGAGGGCCCGCCAGCCATCGAAGCCCTGCGCCGCGCGCAGGGCTTTTTGCTTTGCGCGCCGCGCTGTGCGCCGAGGCAGCGGGAGAGTGGCCGTGACAACGGGACCCGTCATGCGCTTGTAAAAATTCTTTGAATGATTGAATTTTTTCTTTAATATGACGGTGTTGTAAATTTTTTATCAAAAGCGGTCGAACGCTTTTCCGCCACCCGACGCCTGTCCCATGTCAGCTATTCCCGACCCGAGCATCGAAGCCCCGACGATCGCCATCCGCATCGGGCGGGTGCGTCCCACGCTCACGCGGTCGCACCAGCAGATGGCGGACTACGTGCTGGCCCACCCACTGCAAGCAGCCACGATGCCGATCGACGAGTTGGCGGCAGCGGTGGGGGTGTCCATTGCCACGGCCAACCGGTTCGCACGGGCGATTGGCTTGGACGGCTACCCCATGCTGCGGGCCGAACTGGTGCGCGGCTTCGAAGCCATGCTGGCGCCCATCGAGAAGATGCGCATCAAGCTGGAAAAGCCCAGCAGCATCGGCGACGTGTTCGCCGCCGCGCTGGAGGAAAGCCAGCGCAACATCGCCGCCACGCGCGAGGCACTGGACCCGGCCGCGTGCGAGGCCGCCGTGCAGGCCATCGTGGGGGCGCGGCGCATCTACCTGGCCGGCTTCGGCGCCAGCGGCTGGCTCGCCGGTCTGCTGCAGCGCGGTCTGGATGCGCATTGCGACGGCGTGCACCTGCTGGCCGGGGTGGCGGGTGCGTCCTACGGCGCGCGGCTGCTGCCGCGCATGGGCGAGGAAGACCTGTTCATCGCCATCAGCTACCCCCGCTACCTGACCGACACCGTCGTGCTGGCGCAGGGCGCCTTCGAGCGCGGCGTGCGCGTGCTGGCATTGACCGACGGGCTGCAGTCGCCCCTGGTGCCCTTCGCCCACGGCTGCCTGTTCGCGCAGACCGAAAACCAGTACGCGGCCAATTCCGAATCGTCGGCGCTGGCCATGATCGAGGCGCTCACCAGCGCCGTGGCGCACCAGGCCAAGGAGTCGGTGAAGACCGCGGCGCGCATGACCGAGGCGGTGCTGCCCTGGCTGCACGACAGCTCGCGCACGCGGCTGGCGCCACGCTCGGCCGACACCGCCGCCAGGAAGCCCGCTGCCAAGGGCAGTGGCCGCGCCTGAACGGCGGCCGCATCCATCGCTCCCGATCGCCTTTCGCCTGGCCGATTGATTCGCTCCCATCCACTTCGCTGACCGGTTTCGCCGCCTCTTCCATGACCGTTTTTCCGTCTCCTTCCGGCCGTCCCGTTCCGGTGATCGCCATCCACGGCGGTGCCGGCACGCTGAGCCGCGCGCAGATCGACGCCCGGCAGGAGCGGGCCTACCACGGTGTGCTGCAGGACGTGCTGCGCGCCGGGCAGGCGGTGCTGGAGCAGGGCGGTTCCGCCGCCGATGCGGTGTGCACGGCCGTGCAGTTGCTGGAAGATTGCCCGCTCTTCAACGCCGGGCATGGCGCGGTGTTCACCGCCGACGCGACCCATGAACTGGATGCCGCGCTGATGGAGGGCGCCACGCTGGCGGCCGGCGCGGTGGCCGGCGTGCGCCACGTGCGCAACCCCATCCTGGCGGCC
>NZ_BAAJYS010000189.1:0-7255 GCF_057543315.1 Acidovorax sp. KPB24-07 | reverse complement strand
CTCGGCGGCACAGCCGGGCCAGGGGCTGCGCCAGCCAGGCCATGCAGGCCACAGCCAGCAATGCGGCCGCACCGATCAGGGCGGCCGCCAGCCAGGCGGCCCGACGCTGTGCGCCCTCCAGCGGCGCGAGCAGGGCCTGAGCATCGTTCACGCGCGCCACGGTCCACTGCGTCATGGGCATGCCGGCCAGGCTGACCACATGGCCCGGCAGCCGCTCGGTGAAGCCGCGCCCCATGACCGGCTGATCCTTGTCGCCCGACCGCGCGAACACCTGCGACAGGCCGGCCTCGTCGCGCACGCTGCCCATCACCCGCGCGGGGTCCGGGTGCGACAGGATGGTGCCGTCGCGCGTGAAGACGATGAGCCGGGAATCCTTGCGCGCCGGCAGCGACATCGAGGGCGGCAGCAGCCCCTGCGACTGCAGGCGCAGCACGCCGGAGACGGCGCCCACCACCGTGCCCTCGTCCCGGTGCAGCGGGATCGTGAACATCACGCGCGCCTCGCTCGGCCGCCCGCCGATCAGGCCCGACACCAGCGGCTTGCCCTCCAGCATGGTGCGGCGCAGGCTGTCGCGTTCGGCCGGATCGAGGCTGGAGCCGCTGTCCAGGCGGCCGTATTGCAGATTGATGGCCACGGTGCCGTCCTGCCGCACCACCTGCATGGCATCGAAGAAGCGCACCGCCGGCAGGCCCTGCTGCAGCAGCCAACCGAGGGACGACGGCGAGTCGAGCATGACGGGCTGGATGCCCTCTGCCACGGTGCTGAGCACCTTCTGGCTCTGCTCGATCTTGCTGGCCAGCAGCCGCGCGACCACTTCGACCTCGTCGGTCTGCTGGCTCACGAGGCGGCGCATGGCCTCCTCGCCGGCCGCGCGCGATACGGTCCAGGCGGCCATCGCCCCGGCGAACACCACCGCCAGCACGGCCACCAGCATCAGGCGCTGCACCAGGCGGCCGGGCAGCAGCCAGCCGGGCGTGTCGCCCGCCGCGTCCTGCTCCGCCTCGAGTGCCTCGTGCGATGGCGGGGTCATCGGTGCTCCGTGGACGAAGCACCTCTGGCAAAGGAGCGGCGAAAGGCGCAGGGCATGCTGTCAGGCGGAATGTGCAATGGGGTGCGAACGAATATACGCAGCCCCCCGAACGCGCGGGTTGGGTGGAACCCTCGGTCGGTCCGGGGGAAACCCTGAGCCCCTTCGCACCGCCGCGCCATGGCCGCGCCGCCCCGATCACCCGCGTGTTGCAGACACCCCACCCACGCCCTTGCGCGGGACGGCAGCCCCCCTTCAGCCGGCCCCGGCCACCACCTGCAGCGCGCCGGGCCGCGGCAGATTGAGCACATTGCCCGTGCCCGAAATGAGCCCGTGGTCGCGCAGGTGGCGCAGCACGCGCGACAGGGTTTCCGGCGCGATGCCCAACTGCGCGGCGATGAGCCGCTTGCGCTGGTGCAGCGTCACGCGCAGCGTGCCCGCATCGTCGTGCTGGGCGTGCCGCAGCAGCCATTGGGCGCAACGCGCCTCGGCGTCCTGCGCGAGCCGGCTCACGGCCAGTTCGGTCTGCTGGCAGTAGCCCCGCGCCATGTCGTACACCAGCGCGCGGGCGGGCGACGGCAGCGATTCGAAGCCGGACCGGAAGGCCTCCAGCGGCATGCGGCGCAGCAGCACGCGCGTGTCCGCCACCATGTCCACCATGCACGCCTGGCCGAGCAGCGCGGGGGCGGCATCGAGCCAGCACGGCCCCTCCACCGCACCCAACTGGTGCCGAAGCAGCCCATCCTCGCGCACCCCGAGCAGCACGCGGCCGCTGTCCAGGTACAGCACGCTGGCCGGACGCTGGTGGCGCTCGCGCAGCACCTCGCCGGCAGGGGCCTCGGTCTTGGTCGGCGCAGGGGAGGAAGGAGAGGGAAACATAGAGCCGCCACTGTGACCGCAGCACCGCCGTGCGGTGTTGAGCAAAGTCAAATGCGGTGCGCTCTGGCCGCAGCCGCCGCGCCCGGGTGCCGCGGGCGCCGCATGCCCCCACAGGCCGAATGGTGAAGGCACGGTCCTTGCTTGGAGCCCTTGGCAAATCGACACGTTTTTCCTGGCCCGTTGAAGGCCCGTGTGCCCCGCCGAGCCATCGGCACCTTCCCTTCCCCCTTCCCCCTTTTCCCTTTCGCAGGAGTCGTATGAAAAAGAATTGGATCGCGCTGGGTGCAGCGCTGCTTTGTTCCGCCGGGGCGCAGGCCCAAAGCTCCGTGCAGCTCACCGGCCTGGCCGACGTGTTCGCCGGGTCCATCAAGATGGCCGGCGATGCGGGCCGCAAGTCGGTCGTGGACAGTGGCGGCCTCACGACCTCGTGGTTCGGCTTCAAGGGCACGGAAGACCTCGGCGGCGGACTGAAGGCCAACTTCCAGCTGACCTCGTTCATCAAGGTGGACAACGGCTCGCAAGGGCGCTTCGCCAACGACACGTTCTTCTCGCGCGACGCCAACGTCAGCCTGTCGGGCGACTTCGGCTCGGTGATGCTGGGCCGCTGGATGGCGCCCAACTTCCTGCCCTCGGTGGTGGGCAATCCGTTCGGCGATTCGTTCACCTTCTCTCCGCTGATCCTGCACATGAACGTGCCGCTGTTCAACGGCACCGGCTGGGGCGCGACCACGCCGTCCGACACGGGCTGGAGCAACCAGATCGTCTACAGCACGCCGAAATTCGGCGGTTTCTCGGCCAACATCCAGTACCAGTTCGGCGAGCAGCCGGGCGACAACGGCAAGAAGAACTTCGGCGCGAACTTCTTCTACTTCGGCGGCCCCGTGACGCTGACGGGCTTCTACGAGCGCGACCAGATCAGCAACCCCGCCGTTCCCAATGCCTACCTGGGCACGAAGAAGACCGACTGGATGCTGCTGGGCGCCTACGACTTCGGCCTGGTCAAGCCCTTCGTGAGCTACGGCGAGGCCAAGGCCGACAACACCACCAACAAGGCCAAGACGGTGCAGCTGGGCGCCTCGGTGCCGGTCGGCCCGGCCGGCAAGGTGCTGGTGGAGTGGGTCAAGACCGAGATGACGCAGACCGACATCGACCGCAAGACCTTCACGCTGGGCTACGACCACTTCCTGTCCAAGCGCACCGACGTGTACGCCATGCTCATGAACGACCGCATCACGGCGCAGACCAAGGGCAACAGCTTCGGCGTGGGCATCCGCCACCGCTTCTGATCGCCGCACGGCGCGCAGGGTGCCCCAAAACAAAAAGCGCGGGAGTCGCCTCCCGCGCTTTTTTTTATGGATGCGGCAGCGCTGCCGGATCAGACCTTGCGCGACAGGTCCCACATGGCATCGACCAGCAGGTCGATGTCGCGCGCGTCGTGCCACAGGTGGGTGGAGATGCGCACGCCGTAGTGGTTGGCGGGCGCGCCGATGACAGGGAAATCGGCGTTGCGGATCACGAAGCCCTGCGGGTATTCGCTCAGCATGCGCGCCACGAAGGCCGTGGATTTCTGCGCGTTCATCACGTCGTCCTTGTTCGGGAACGGATTGAACGAGGTGAGCGCGGAGAGCAGCTTGGGATCGTCCTTGGGCGAGTACAGCGCATCCACGCCCCAGCGCTCGGCGATCTTTTCCTTGAGGTAGGACGACAGCGTGAGGTCGTAGGTCTCGATCTTCTTGCGCCCGATGCCGTCCCACTGCGCGCAGGCCTGGGCCAGCGCCATGAACATGGGCGTGTGCAGGCTGCCGCAGCTGGTGATCGTCGCGGCGATGTCGTAGGTCTCGGTGCCGTTGATGGTGCGGTCCTTGGCGGCGTAGGAGCTGGTGTGCACCGGGAACCACCTGGGCAGCGGCAGCGGATTGGAGGCGCGCATCTTGTTGCGCACCACCAGGATGCCGGTCGAGCCCGGGCCGCACTGCCACTTGTGCCCCGCGCCAGACATGAAGTCCATGCCCAGCTCCGCGTAGTTGTAGGCCATCATGCCCGGCAGGTGGGCGCCGTCCACGATGCTGATGAGCTCGTGCGCCTTCACCACCGCCATCAGCTCGGCGATCGGCAGCATGGTGCCGGTCTTGTACGTGGGCGAGGACCACATCATGGCGCGCACGCGCTTGCCCTGGGCCTTGAGCGCGCGGATGCGCTCGTCGAACAGGTTCACGTAGGTGGCGGCCGTCTGGTTGTTGCCCACCGGCAGCGCGATGCGCGAGACCTCGATGCCGTAGCGGTCGGTGGCGATCTTGAGCGGCGTGTCGCCGCCGCCGTGCTCGTGGTTGGTGGTGACCACCACATCGCCGCGCTGCCAGTCCAGCCCCAGGATGGCGTGGCACATGCCCGAGGACGTGTTGGCCGAGAACGCGAGCTCGTCCGCATCCACGCCGAAGCCCGGGGCCACCTGCTTGCGCAGGTCCAGCAGGTTGCCGTAGCCGCTGCCGGAATCGGCCGCCTTCTTGCGGTTTTCGGCATCGAACGTTTCCAGCACCAGCTTGGGCATGGAGCCGCCGGTGCCGATGTTCATGTAGGTCTTCTCGGGCTTGAGCACGAACATGCCCTGCACGCCCGTCCAGAACGCCTCGTCGCGCATGAGCTGCTCGCGCAGGGCTTCGGCCTGGGTCTGCGCGCCGCTGCTGCCGCAGGCGGCCACCAGGGGCCCGAGCGTCGCGGCGCCGGCGCCATAGCCGAGCACGCGCAGAAAGTCGCGGCGCTTGGCGCTCCAGCGCGACACCGCGGACAGGTCCAGGGGAGCGGCAGCGCCGGGCGCGGCCATCAGGGGGGTGGCTTCATTCATGGGAAAACTCCTTGGGGCGTGGAGGCAGGACCACAGCGCTTCAGCGGCGGCCGACGATGGCCGAGATTTCGATCTTCACGTCGCGCGGCAGCCGCGCCACCTCCACCGTGGCGCGGGCCGGCGCAGCGGTGCGGAAGTACTCGCCGTACACCTTGTTCATGGCGGCGAACTCGTTCAGGTCCTTCATGTAGACCGTGGTGGAGAGCACGTCCTCGTACGACAGGCCCTGCGAACGCAGCTTGGCGCCCATGAAATCGAGCACGGCGCGGGTCTGCTCCTCGATGGTGGTGCCGTTGACCGCATTGCCCGCCGCATTGAGGGGCAGGACGCCCGAGAAATACAGCGTGTTTCCGTGGGCCACCATTTGCGAATACGGCCCGATGGCCGGATAGATCTGCGTGGTGGACAGCACCTCGCGCTTGGACGGCGCGGCGCAGCCCGTCATCAGCACGCAGGCCGCCAGGGCAGCGCCCGCCCAGGCCACGCGGTGGCGGTGGATCCGATTACTCATGGAATGTCCTTTGCAACGACTTTGAATATGACGATGAAAATGATTCGGCCCATGCACGGATAAACCGGCAGGCCCCATCCATTTCCATGCGACCGCATTTCCCATAATCTTCCGGCGCGCCTTCTTCTGTCCTGGAAATCCCGATTCGCGAAAGAATTTTAGGCAGCACAACCCGCTAAAACGAAGCACCTTTTTCCCTTACGCAGTAGTACGCAGACCGGCCTACGCAGGAGTACGCAAACCACCGCCTCGCCCGTGGCTGGCACGGCTTCTGCTGCAAAGGCCTTGCTGTGGTGCGGATGCTGCGGTAGCAAGCACTCACAAGGTGCGCACCAAGCCGGTGCCGACGCCCGATCCGCAGCGGCCCCAGGCACCACGGGGGTGATTATGGAAGCCGCCTTTCCATAATCACTCCCCAGGCAGCCCCGATGCATTTTGAGTTTTGGTGATTCTCCGCCCCATTCGACCGCACCGACCGTCTTTACATATGTTCACGGATTCCCGGAATATCCCATGATCCCTCGAAACAACCCGCTTGACATTGGCGTGCGGCGGCAGATAGTCATCGCTTTCCTATCCAAGAAACCCTTCATGCAATTGCGGCTCAAGCTTTTGCTGCTGTCGACCATTCCCATCCTGGTGGCGCTGGGTTCCGTGGCCGTCACCGTGCGCCACCAGACCCTGAAGCTGGCGCACCAGGAGCGGGAACTGGTTGAATCCGCCTACCTGCACAGCAAGGAGACCGAGCTGCACCATTACGTGCAGCTGGCCCAGAGCGCGATGGCGCGCATCGCGGCCGATGTGGCGGACCCGGCGGCGCGCCACCAGCAGGCGCTGGCCCTGCTCTCGCGCATGCAGTTCGGCAAGGACGGGTATTTCTTCGTCTACGACCGCCAGGGCAACGTGCTGCTGGACGCGCAGCAGATGGGGCTGGCCGGCGTGGACCTGTGCGACCCGTCCAACCCGCAGAGCGAGGCGCCGGCCAACCTCATCCTCGCCAAGGCGCGCGAGGGCGGCGGGCTGGTGCGCTACCTGTGGCAAAAGCCCTCATCGCAGCAGACGGTGCCCAAGCTCGCCTACGTGATGACGCTGCCCGGCTGGGAATGGGTGATCGGCACCGGCCTGTACCTGGACGACGTGCACGACACGCTGCGCCGCATCGACCTGCGCGCCCAGGAGAACATCGACGGCACGCGCCGGCGCATCTACGGCATCGCCGCGCTGTGCATCGTGCTGATCGGGCTGGCCGGGCTGGCGCTGAACCTCAGCGACCACCGCGTGGCCAGCGCCAAGCTGCGCCGGCTCGCGCAGCGGGTGGTGCGTTCACAGGAGGAAGAGCGCGTGCGCGTGGCGCGCGAGCTGCACGACGGCGTGGTGCAGGTGCTGGTGTCCTCCAAGTTCCTGCTGGAAACCGCCCAGGTGCAGTGGGCCGAGCGCGCGGCGCACGGCCCGCACCACGTGCTGGACCAGGGCCTGGACCGGCTCAACCATGCGCTGCTGGAGATCCGCCGCGTCTCGCACGGCCTGCGGCCCGCGTTGCTGGACGACCTGGGCCTGGCGCCAGCCCTGGCCCTCATGGCGCAGCAGGTGCAGGAGCACACCGCGCTCGGCGTGCGGTTCGTGCTGCGCGGCACGGCGCACCCGCTGCCCACCAGCCACGGCACCGCGCTGTTCCGCGTGGCGCAGGAGGCGCTGACCAACGCCCAGATGCACGCCCACGCGACGCAGGTGGAACTGCTGCTGCGCTTCGGCCGCCGGCGCGTGAGCCTGTCGGTGATCGACGATGGCCGCGGCTTCGACGTGCAGCGCGTGCAGGCCGACGGACAGGGCGGCATCGGCCTGCGCAACATGCGCGAGCGCATCGAGGGCCTGGGCGGCACGTTCGGCGTGGCCTCCGGCCGCCGCGGCACGCGCGTGCTGGCCGTGCTGCCGCTGCAGGGCGACAACGACGCGCCCTACCCCGGGTTTGAACCGTCGCAGGTGCCCGCATGAGCGG
>NZ_BAAJYS010000188.1:0-7280 GCF_057543315.1 Acidovorax sp. KPB24-07 | reverse complement strand
CCGTATCGCCCGCGTTGTCCACCACGTACACGTCGTGCCTGCCGCCACCGGTCATCGCGTCCGCACCCGCGCCGCCGTCCAGCCGGTTCGCACCGGCATTGCCCACGAGCGCGTTGGCAAGCGCATTGCCCGTGCCGTTGATGGCGGCCGTACCGGTGAGGGTCAGGTTCTCCACGTTCGCCGCCAGGGTGTAGGTGACGCTGGACAGCACCGTGTCGGTGCCCGCGTTCGCAGCCTCCACCACCTTGTCGGAGGCGTTGTCGACCACGTAGGTGTCGTCACCGCCCAGGCCCGTCATCGTGTCGGCGCCCGCGCCGCCGTCGATGGTGTCGTTGCCGCTGGTGCCGGTGAGGGTGTCATTGCCCGCTGTGCCCGTGATCGCGCTGGACTGTACGGTCAGCGGCAGCTTCTGGGAGGCCTTGGCACCTGCCTGATCGGTCGCGGTGATGGTGATTTCGTAGCTGCCCGCCGGCGCCGAGGTGCTGGACGAGCGCAGCGTCTTCTTGGCAGCGTCGAACGTCAGCCACGCCGGCAGCGCGGCGCCGGATGACAGGGTGGCGGAATAGGTCAGCACGTCGCCCTCGTCCTCATCGACAAACGCGTCGGCCGGCAAGGCAAAGCTCCATGCGGCGCCTTGCTTGAACGACTGCGCGGTGAGCGGGGTCTTGGCCACCGGTGCGTCGTTCACCGCATCCACCCAGACTTCGAAAGCCAGGTGCGCGGATGCGCCTGCGCGGTCCGTCGCCACCACTTCCACCTCCCACAGCCCGCTATCGCTGCCTGCCGGAATACCGTGGAAGGTCCGCGTAGCAGCATCGAAGGAGAGCCAATCAGGGAGCAAGCCTCCACCCGGGTACTGGGCAGTCCACGTCAGGACATCGCCCGCGTCGGCATCGGTGAACGTGCCGGCGGGCACCGTGAACCGCCATTCGGCGTCTTCCGTGGCGCGCTGCTGCGCGATCGCTGCGCCCGCCACGGGCGGCCGGTTCCCCGCGGCGATGCTCAGCGCAAAACTGCCACTCGCCTGCGCGCCCATCGCATCGGTGGCCGTCACGCGCACGCTCAAAGCGCCTTGGTCGGTGGCGGCGGGGGTTCCACTGAACGAGAGTTTGGATGCATCGAACACGAGCCACCCGGGCAAAGGCTTGCCATCCGCCAGCGTGGCGCTGTACGTCAGCACCTCACCCGCGTCCTCGTCCTTGAACGCGCCCGCCGGCAACGCGAAGCTGAACGGCGTGTTCGTGGCGGCCTTGGCCTCGGGCAGCGCAGCCGACAGGACCGGCGCGTGGTTCACGGTGTTAGGGTCGGTCATGCGCATCAGCGCGTCGAAACCCCAGGCAGTGCCGTCGGCGAACTCGATGCGCCGCACCGCGTTGAATTCCTGGTCTCCGTAGAAGCCCTGCACGGTGACCTGGTCGGTGGTGCCGCGAATGCCCACGACCAAGGTATCGCCGGCCCGCCGCACGCTGACGTCGGAGGCCACGACACCGGCCTTGAAGCGCAGCGCCTGCTGCCGGTCCACGCTGGCGCGGCCCGTCCATGCCGTGATCACGTCCTGGCCATCGCCCCGCCCGAAACGGAAGACATCGCCTCCAACGAGCGTGTCGTTGCCCGTGCCGCCGTCCATCACGTCGCGCCCGGCATAGCTCACCAGGCGGTCATCGCCCGCGCCACCCAGCAGCTCATCGTTGTCCCAGCCGCTGGAGTACACCGAAGCCGTCGGGCGGATGGCCGCGTACTGGTCTTCCACCACGTCGTCGCCCGCGCCGCCTTCCACGATGTCGTCCTGGAAGGAGCCGCTCACGGTGTTGTTGCCGGCGTTGCCCACCAGGTGCACGCCCTGCGCAGGCTGGTTGCCGCGCAGTTGCCCGTTGGCCGCGAGGTTTTCCACATTGGCGTAGTCGTCCAGGCGGAACACCTTGCCGGTGGAATGGTAAGCCGCGGCGCCAATCGCCATGACGTCGATGATGACCCGGTCCGTGCCGCCGCCGGCCTGCTCGACCACCGCGTCGTCGATCCCCACATAGTAGGTGTCGTCGCCGCCCTTGCCGGTGAGCACGTTGCGCGCCGTGTTCCGGGACGCGCGGATTTGGTTGGCCTGGTCGTTGCCGGTGGCGTTGATCGCCTGGTCGCCCAGCAGTTCGATGTTCTCCACATTGAGCGGCAGGTCGATGGAAATGCGGGAGGAGACCACCGTGTCGTTGAGGGACAACTGGGTCCCGTTGTCCGCGATGCCCGTCTCCACCACCTTGTCGCCCAGGCTGTCGAGGACGTAGTAGTCGTCCTCGACACCGCCGATCAGCGTGTCGTTGCCCAGGCCCCCATCCAGGACGATGCCGCCGAAGGCCTCCGAACGCTGGCGCATCAGCATGGCACCGAGGCGCCCCTCGTTCGTCGCGTCGATGGTGTTATCGCCGGTGTTTCCGCT
This sequence comes from Acidovorax sp. KPB24-07, assembly GCF_057543315.1. Taxonomy (NCBI): domain Bacteria; kingdom Pseudomonadati; phylum Pseudomonadota; class Betaproteobacteria; order Burkholderiales; family Comamonadaceae; genus Acidovorax; species Acidovorax sp. KPB24-07. The sequence goes on along the minus strand of NZ_BAAJYS010000188.1, from coordinate 4,852 downwards.
GAGCTGGAGCCGGGTGTCGTCCGCCCGTCCATCGTAGAGTTGGTAGGAGGACTGGAATCCGTAGTAGGAATCCAGGGGAGCCACCCGATTCGAGTTGCTCCAATCCATCAGCACGAGGTTCTCGACGTTCTCGTCCAGCACCCGGTTCTTGGCATCGAGCAGCAGCGTGTCGTTGCCCTCCCCGGCCCGCTCCACGATGACGTCCTTGTTGTTGTCATAGGCACCACCGGCCGCATCCACGTAGATGTCGTCTCCCGCACCGCCGACCAGTCGGTCCACCCCGCCCATGCCGTTGAGCACGTTGTTGCCCGCGTTGCCGGCGATCACGTTGGCGGCGGCGTTGCCGACACCCGAAATGTCCAGCGACCCGGTGAGCGTGAGGTTCTCCACCTCGCCGGGCAGCACGTACGACACGGCACTGTTGACCGTGTCGCTGCCCTGGCCCGCGCCTTCGGCGATGGTGTCGGCCACATGGTCCACGGTGAAGGTGTCGTCGCCTGCCGTGCCCTGCATCGCATTGGCCGCGCCGCGGGCGTCCACCGTGCGGCTCTGGATGTCCTGCAGGCTCCAGCGCGCGCCGTCGGCGAACTCGATCCCTTCGATCCCGCCCCCTGCACTGAAGAACCCCGGAATCCACACCTGCCCGCCCCCGGGCAGCACGGCCACCAGGGAGTCCGCCGCAGCGAACGCCGTCGTGCGGCCGGTCAGGTCGGTGGGAGGGCTGGAGGTGCGCACCAGCTTCACGTCCGCCGCGGCGATGCCCGCACCGAAGCGCAGCGTGTCCGTGCCACCGGTCTCGGTGATCACGTCGCGCCCCTCGCCCTTGCCGACCAGGTACACGTCGTCGCCAAGGCCGCCTTCGAGCACGTCGTTGCCCGCCTCGCCCGACAGCACGTCGTTGCCGCCCTGGCCCCGCAGGGTGTCGTCGCCCGCACCACCGGCGAGGCGGTCGTCGCGCCAGTCGAAGCCGATCACCGTGTCCGCACTCGCGGTGCCCTGAAGCGCGCGCTCGCGCAGGTTCTCCAGCGTCCACACGGTGGCGGGACTGCCCGCAAAGCGCACCTCGGCCACGCCGCCCGGCTGCGCGTTGCGCAGCAGGCCCTGCAGCTCCACCGAGACGCGGATCGCGCCGGACACCGGGTCGCGGGCGACCAGCATGGCCGCGCCGTTCACGTGCGTGACGGTCACATCCTTCGGCGCGATCGAAGCGTCGAACTCCAGCACGTCCTGCGACACGGCGTCGTCCTGCACGATCACATGCCGCCCGCCCGGGCCGATGCGGAAGGTGTCCGCCCCCTCGCCGCCCGACAGGCGCGAGGTGCCGCTGGTGGAGGCCACCAGCACGTCGTCCCCGGTTTCGCCATACAGCAGGTCGGCCGCCATCGCACTGCCTTCGCCAGCGATCAGCGTGTCGTTGCCGTCGCCCCCGCGCAGCGTGTCCGCGCCTTGCGAGCCGCGCAGCACGTCGTTGCCGGCAAGCCCCTCGATGACGTCGTTGCCGGCCAGGCCGTCGAGTTCGTCGTCACCGGCACCGCCCTGCAGCGCATCGTCGCCGGCCGTGCCCACGTTGGCGCGGCGGTAGGCATCCTGGTAGCTCCACACCGTGGCGGGCGCATCCTCGAAGGTGAAGCGCAGTCCCTGGCGGTCGGCCTCGAAGCCCATGAAGCCATCGATGCGCAGCTGCTGAACGCCACCGGCTCCCGTACCGGGCCATTGCACCAGCAGGTCCTTGCGCCCGTTGCTGCCGGGCACGGCGGCCAAGGTCACGTCCTGGGGCGCGATACCGGTGGCAAAGCGCACGGTGCGCGCCGTGCCCGCAGCAGTGCGGCCGTCCAGCAGCAATGTCTGCCCCACGGCAGCCACCGACCGGCGCACGACCAGGGTGTCGTTGCCTGCCCCCAGGATGACCCGGGCGCCAGGCACCTCCACCGTGTCGTCGCCGTCCCCGGCGTTGACCGCACTGCCCGTGCCGGTGACGCGGTCATTGCCGTCGCCGCCATCGAAGGTGTTGTCGCCCGTGCTGTCGGACAGCACGTCGTCGCCGGCATTGCCATAGAGCTGGTCGTCGCCGGCTCCACCGTCGATCGTGTCGTTGCCACGCCCACCGCGCACCACGTCCTGACCGCCCTGTGCATTCACGGTATCGCCGCCCGGCAGCAGGTAGATCGTGTCGGCGCCCGCGCTGGCCTGGGCGTTGCCCGGCGTGAGCGGCAGATCGGCCAGTGCGAAGGCCGCACCGCCTGCGAACTCCACGCGCGCCAGCGGTTGATCGGCATAGGCCGAGCGCACGGTCACGCGGTCGTCCGTTCCGACGACGCGCACCAGCAAATCGTCGTCCACCCGTGAGACCACCAGGTCGGACAGCGCCAAGCCTTCCTTGAAGCTCAGCACATCGACCGCGCCGGCCTCGGCAGGCCCGGCAGAGAACTCGTCCTTGCCATCGCCACGCCCGAACAGGAAAACGTCGCTGCCAGCTTCGCCGTACACCTTGTCGTTGCCGGCGCCTGCATCGATCACGTCGTTGCCCGCGCCACCCCACACCTGGTCGTCGCCGCTGCCGGCATTCACCACGTCGTTGCCGAATCCTGCGTAGATCCGGTCGTTGCCGTCGCGCCCCGTGATGAGGTCACGGTAGGCGGTGCCCTCGCCATACCCCGCACCCGAATCGGTGCGTGCGCGCATGTCCAGCACGATGCCCTGGGCCACCGCTTCGTCCCAGGTCACGGCCGAGCCATCGGCGAACTCCAGGCGGTCGAAGGTCCGCCCGTCCTGTCCGGAAAGACCGTCCAGGCGAATCGAATCGCCGCCTGCACCATCCGGCTCCGCGCCATAGTGCAGGAACAGCGCCATCTGGCCACCCACGTACTGGCGCACCAACGAGACGCCAGCCGCCGTGATGCCCTCGCCGAACTCGAACACGTTGGCCTGCCGGGTGCCACCGCCGGGCCGGCCCGCCAGAGTGGCGCCACTCACTGAACCAATGGCCACGTCCTGCCCGTCGCCCAGCCGGAACCGCAGCCGCGCGCCACCCGTGTCGTTGGCCGGCGACAGGTCGAAGGTATCGTTGCCTCCGGCCCCCTCCAGCGTTCCGCCGCCCGCCGCCACGCTCAAGGTGTCGGCACCGCCGCCTCCGAACGCCTGGCCTCCCGCGCCCGCCGCCAGTGTCTTGGCCTCCGTCACATTGGCGCGGATCCACTCGGACACACGCGTTTCCACCCCATCGACCACCAAGGTCTCGAACGCGCCCGTGAACCCGTCCTCCAGGATCAGTGCGCGCTGCTCGGCAGGATCCCCGACCGCCAGCGCCAGGTGGGCCGCATTGCCCGTGCGCGCGGCCTGCAGCCGCCCCGAAACAACGACGGTGTCATTGCCGCCCGCATCGCGCAGGATCTCGGCGGCCGTCGCCGAGTTCACGGGCACGTCGCCCGCTTCCAGCACGTAGGTGTCGTCGCCCAAGCCGCCGTCCATCACGTCGGTGCCGGCGCCGCCCTGCAGGGTGTCGTTGCCCGCACCACCGTTCAGGCGGTCGTTGCCTTCGCCGCCCATCAGTGCGTCGTTGCCGTTGCCCCCCACCAGGGTGTCGTTGCCGGCCCCGCCATCCAGTACGTCGTTGCCGGTAAGGGTGGATACCGCTTTCTCGGTGCGTTCGTCCTCGCCAGCCAGCCAGTCGTCGCCGTCGCCCCCGCGCAGGGTGTCGTCGCCACCGCCGCCGTAGAGAGCATCTTCGCCTGCGCCGCCGTCCAGCAGGTCGGCGCCGTGCCACTGCGCATCGATCTCACCCGTACGGTCATCGCCTTCCAGGATGTCCTTGCCTGCGCCGCCAAGCAGCACGTCGTTGCCGCCACCACCGAACAGGTCATCGTCACCATCGCCGCCATCGAGCAGATCGTCGCCGGCCTGCGGGCCATTCATCCGTTTGTGGTCTCCATAGATCAAGTCATTACCGGCCCGGCCATAGAGCAAGTCGTTCTTGCCGCCGCCCATCAGGGTGTCGTCGCCCGCGCCGCCGTCGAGCACGTCGCTGCCATGCCGCGCGGCATCCAGCGTGTTGCGCACGACCATGCTGGCGCCGTGGTAGGTCAGCGTCTGCACCGCCTGCTCGCCGTCCATGGCCTGCACGGCGTAGTCCCCTTCCAGCCAGTCGTTGCCGTCCCCGCCTTCGATGAAGTCGTCGCCGTCGTAGCCGGCCACCATGTCGGCACCTGAGCCACCGAACACGATGTCGTTGCCCGCGCCCGCATTGACCACGTCGTCGCCCGCGCCGGCGTAGATGGTGTCGGCGCCCGCGCCCACACCGAGGTTGCCCATGAAGGCCTGGCCGTCGTTCATCTGCGCGAAGGTGCGCTGCGAACCGGCGGCGTATTCGTGCGTATCGCCGGCCGGCGGCTTGATGTCCTCGGCCCGCATGGCGAGCAGCCCCGACAGGTCGATCTCGGCCAGGGGGTTGAAGGCGAATTCCCGCAAGTCGGTGCTGGTATAAGCGTTACCCGCACTGCCGATGGCGGTGGCGCCGATGCGCGCCATGACGACGCTGGCGTTCAAGAGACGCACCTGGCCCGTGGCCACGTCATTGGCGCCGCTGCTGTAGGACGCCGAGGCATCGCCCAGCACCAGCCCCTGCCCGTTGCCATCGGCCAGGATGATGTCGTTGCCGCCCCCGGCCACCAGGGTGTCGTCGCCTGCGCCGCCGTACAGCACGTCGTCGCCGGCATCGCCCACGAGCCGGTCGCTGCCCTGCCCACCCGACAGGCTGACGAAGCCCCGGCCGCTGGCGCTCTGGGTCTCGCCTGCCGCAATGGCGGCAGCCAGGTCCACGGGCGCTGCGGCGTAGAGCACGTCGTCGCCGGCCTCG
>NZ_BAAJYS010000187.1:0-7311 GCF_057543315.1 Acidovorax sp. KPB24-07 | reverse complement strand
GTGCCGGCAGCCGCTGCTGCATACGCCCCGCCACCGGCCCCCGAGGTGGCCCCCGCAGAACCGGAGGAATTCGTGCACGAACCCGACCTCGAGGAAGCCGCCATCCGCTTTGCCAATGGCGACCATGCCGGCGCGGAGTCCGGCCTGCTCGAAGTGCTGGCGCAGCACGAGCAGGACGATCCCCAGCAGCAGCTGGAGATCTGGATGACGCTGTTCGACCTGTACCGCGCCATCGGGGAGCACGAGCGCTTCGATGCGCTGGCGATCGACTATGCGGCCCGGTTCAGCCGCTCGGCGCCGCTGTGGTTTTCCATGCCCGAACTGCTGGGCCTGCAGGCGCAGCCCGCGCCGGCCGCCACGGGCTTCCCGCAGCGCGAGTTCAGCTGGAACTCGCCGACCACGCTGGCCGCGCAATCGGTGGTGGCGCTGCAGGCGTCGCTCGCCCGCGCCGCCCCGCCCTGGACGCTGACCTGGTCGCGCCTGGCCGCCATCGACGAGGCCGCCGTGCCGCTGCTGGCTAACCTCTTCACGCAGTGGGCGGAGCAGGAGGTGCAGCTGACGTTCTTCGGCGTGGAGGCGCTCAACACGGTGCTGGAAGCCCGCACCCAGTCCGGAGACCGGGACACGTCGCCCGAGTGGTGGCGCTTGCGCATGGCGGCGCTGCGCCTCATGGGCCGCCCCGACGAGTTCGAACTCGTGGCGCTCGACTATTGCGTGACCTACGAGGTCTCGCCGCCATCGTGGATCTCGCCGCGGTGCAGTTATTCCAGCGACGACAGCGGCGCCCCGGTGCCCGCAGATGTCACGCCCTCCGATTTGCATGCCTCGGGCTACGGCGAACCCTCGTCCATGCCGGCGGGCCTGGAGAGTGCCGAGCCTTCGGCCTCGCTGTCCGGCCACATCGAAGGCGACGCGGTGCCGCTGCTGGCGCCGTTCGAGGAGCAGGTGAAACCCGGTGCGCCGCTGATCATCGCGTGCGACCGCCTGGTGCGGGTGGACTTCGCGGCGGCCGGCTCGGTGCTCAACTGGGCGGCCGAGCAACAGGCCCAGGGCCACGCGGTCCACTTCGTCAACCTGCAGCGGCTGGTGGCGGTGTTCTTCAACGTGATCGGCGTGAACGAACACGCCTGGGTCGTTCCGCGCAAGAACTGACCCTCGGGCACAGGGCGCCGGCAGGGCGCGCTGGCCGCTCTTCATGCCCCGTGCAACGCCGTGCGCGGGGGGCGTTGCAAACCGTGCGGGCATCCCCACATGCCAACGCTATGGAACAGTTTCACGGCACCACCATCCTCAGCGTCCGCCGCCAGACGGCGGACGGCATCCAGGTCGCCATCGGCGGCGACGGCCAGGTCACCCTGGGCAACATCGTGGTCAAGGGCACCGCGCGCAAGGTGCGCAAGCTCTACCACGGCAAGGTCCTGGCGGGCTTCGCCGGGGCCACGGCCGATGCGTTCACGCTCTTCGAACGGTTCGAGGCCAAGCTGGAAAAGCACCAGGGCCACCTGACGCGCGCGGCCATCGAACTCACCAAGGACTGGCGCACCGACCGCGTCCTGCGCCGCCTGGAGGCCATGCTGGCGGTGGCCGACACCAGCGCCTCGCTGATCATCACTGGCAACGGCGACGTGCTGGAGCCCGAGCAGGGCATCGTGGCCATCGGATCGGGCGGCGCCTATGCGCACTCGGCGGCCAAGGCGCTGCTGAACCACACCGAGCTCAGCGCGCAGGAAGTGGTCAAGAAGTCGCTGGAGATCGCCGGCGAATTGTGCATCTACACCAACATGAACCACACCATCGAGACGCTCTGAGCGCTTCGGCGGTTACTATTATTTTGATAGCTGTCTGCCTTAGAAGAATATGTGCTGACGGCTGATTTGATTGCAGGTCCCCATGTCGTCCATGACCCCCCAGGAAATCGTCTCCGAACTCGACCACCACATCGTCGGCCAGGCCAGCGCCAAGCGCGCCGTTGCCATCGCGCTGCGCAACCGCTGGCGCCGCCAGCAGGTGGAAGGCAGCCTGCGCCACGAGATCACCCCCAAGAACATCCTCATGATCGGCCCCACCGGCGTGGGCAAGACCGAGATCGCGCGCCGCCTGGCCCGGCTGGCCGATGCGCCCTTCATCAAGGTCGAGGCCACCAAGTTCACCGAGGTGGGCTACGTGGGCAAGGACGTGGACTCCATCGTCCGCGACCTGGTCGAGATGGCCGTCAAGCAGGCGCGCGAGAGCGACATGAAAAAGGGCCGCGCCCGCGCCGAAGACGCGGCCGAGGACCGCATCCTCGACGTGCTGGTGCCGCCCGCGCGGGGCCATGCGGCGGCCGAGGCCGCGCCGCCGGCCGACAACACCGCCCGGCAGGTGTTCCGCAAGAAGCTGCGCGAGGGCCAGCTGGACGACAAGGAAATCGAGATCGACGTGGCCGACGCCCGGCCGCAGCTGGAGATCATGGGCCCGCAGGGCATGGAAGAGATGGCCGAGCAGCTGCGCGGCATGTTCAGCCAGATGGGGCAGGAAAAGCGCCGCACGCGCAAGCTCAAGATCGCCGAGGCGCTCAAGCTGCTCACCGACGAGGAGGCCGCCAAGCTCGTGAACGAGGACGAGGTGAAGACCCGCGCCGTGCAGAACGCCGAGCAGAACGGCATCGTCTTCATCGACGAGATCGACAAGGTGGCCACCCGCCAGGAATCAAGCGGCTCGGACATCTCGCGCCAGGGCGTGCAGCGCGACCTGCTGCCGCTGGTGGAGGGCACCACCGTGTCCACCAAGTACGGCATGGTCAAGACGGACCACATCCTGTTCATCGCCTCGGGCGCTTTCCACCTGAGCAAGCCGAGCGACCTGATCCCCGAGCTGCAGGGGCGCTTTCCGATCCGCGTCGAACTCGAATCGCTGTCCGTGCAGGATTTCGAAGCCATCCTCACGCAGACGCATGCCTCGCTGGTCAAGCAGTACCAGGCCCTGCTGGCCACCGAAGGCGTTACGCTCGAATTCGCGCCCGAGGGCATCACGCGCCTGGCGCACATCGCCTTCGAGGTGAACGAGCGCACCGAGAACATCGGCGCGCGCCGGCTGTCCACGGTGATGGAGCGGCTGCTGGACGAAGTGAGCTTCGATGCCGCCCGTTTGTCCGGCCAAACGGTGGTGGTGGATGCTGCGTACGTGAACGCGCGGCTCGAGTCCTTGAGCCAGGACGAGGATTTGTCGCGCTATATCTTGTAAAAGATTCCGGCGTGTTGCGGGCCCCTGGATTCTTGCCCGGATTCCAGGTTGCCCGAGAGCCTTCAGGTATCACTTGCATAGCCTGGGCTAAGTGCTTATTCAGTAAAGCATTTTGGGTGTTCTCCACTGGCACTGTCGGTGCTAAGTCGTTGATTTCATTGCAAAACTTTGTTGCACCTGGCGGGGCTCGGTATTTTTTTCCTGCTACAGTGCAAAAAAGTGCAATTAAGTGGTGAAAAGTGCCCTCGTGCGTCCATTCCGGATGCGCAGGCGCGACAACGAGCTGGGGTTCGATTCCGTGTTTCAAGGGGCGTCATCGCTGAGTCTGGATGCGAAGGGAAGGCTTTCCGTGCCTACCCGGCATCGTGACGTCCTCGCGGCGACCGCCAACAGTCAGCTCACCATCACCAAGCATCCGCACGGCTGCCTCATGGTGTTTCCCCGCCCCGAATGGGAAAAATTCCGCGAACGCATTGCCGAGCTGCCCATGTCCGCCCAGTGGTGGAAGCGCATCTTCCTGGGCAACGCGATGGACGTGGACATGGATGGCACCGGCCGCGTGCTGGTCTCGCCCGAACTGCGGCAGGCCGCCGGCATCACCAAGGACACGATGCTGCTCGGCATGGGCAACCACTTCGAGCTGTGGGACAAGGCCACCTACGAGGCGCAGGAGGCTGTTGCCATGCAGGCCGAGATGCCGGCCGCTTTCCAGGACTTTTCTTTCTGAGGCCATGGTGAACGCACCGCTGCAACACACCACGGTCTTGCTGGGCGAGGCGGTCGACGCCCTGCTGGGCGCCGCCGGCCCCGCGCCCGCCGGCGTGTGGATCGATGCCACCTTCGGCCGTGGCGGGCACTCCCGCAAGATACTGGACCGGCTGGGGCCGGGCGGGGGCCTCGTGGCGTTCGACAAGGACCCCGAGGCCATCGCAGAAGCAGCGCGCATCACCGATGCGCGCTTTTCCATTCGGCATGAAGGATTCCGCCATCTGGCCGAACTGCCCGAGCGCAGCGCCGCGGGCATCCTCATGGACCTGGGCGTGAGTTCACCCCAGATCGACAGCCCCGGCCGGGGCTTCAGCTTTCGTTTCGACGGCCCGCTGGACATGCGCATGGACACCACGCGCGGCGAGAGCGTGGCCGATTGGCTGGCCACGGCCGAGGTCGGGCAGATTGCGGAGGTGATACGTGACTACGGCGAAGAACGGTTTGCTGGCCCCATTGCAAAGGCGATTGTTGCTCGTCGCGAGGAGCGGGGCCCTCTTGCCACCACCGCTGAACTGGCCCAACTCGTGGCTGGCTCGGTCAAGACCCGCGAAGCAGGCCAGAACCCTGCAACGCGCACATTTCAGGCTCTTCGGATTTTCATCAACGCCGAGCTTGAAGAGCTGCAACAGGCGCTAGAGGCCAGCCTGCGGGTGCTCGCACCCGGTGGCCGGCTGGTGGTGATCAGCTTCCATTCGCTGGAAGACCGCATCGTCAAGCAGTTCATCGCCCAGCATTCCAAGGAGGTCTTCGACCGCCGCGCGCCATTTGCGCAGCCGCAGCCCATGCGGCTCAAGGCGCTGGACCGCATCAAGCCCACCGCAGCCGAGATCGAGGCCAATCCCCGCTCCCGCAGCGCGGTGATGCGCGTGGCCGAGCGCACGGAGGTGCAGTCATGACGCGCCTGAGCCTGGTGCTGCTGCTGGGGGTGATGGTGAGCGCGCTGTACCTCGTGCACATGCAGTACGAGTCGCGGCGCCTGTTCACCGAGCTGGACCGCGCGGTGGCCGAGTCGCGCCGGCTGGAGACCGAACACCAGCGCCTGCAGGTCGAAAAGCGCGCCCAGGCGACGCCGCTGCGGGTGGAAAAACTCGCCCGCGACCGCCTGCAGATGCGCACGGCCACGCCGGCCATCACGCAGTACGTCGCCGACGACGGCACGCCGGTGGTCACGGCCGCCACGGCAGCGCCCGTGCCGGCCACGCCGGGTGGCGCGGGGAGCGTGCGCCGATGAGCCGCAGCGTCAACTACACCTCCAGCCCGCTGCTGGCCAGCAAGACGCCGGTCTGGCGCAGCAAGTTCATCGTCGCCATGGTGGCGCTGGGCTTCGTGGGCCTGGGCGCCCGCGCGGCCTACGTGCAGGTGTTCGGCAATGCGTTCTTCCAGCGGCAGGGCGAGGTGCGCTTCGCCCGCACGCTGGAGCTGCCCGCCAACCGGGGCCGCATCCTGGACCGCAACGGGCTGATCCTGGCCTCCAGCGTGCCGGCGGCCAGCATCTGGGCGATTCCGGAAGACGTGGAGCAGGACAAGCCCGAGGTGCGCGAAAAGCTCCAGCAACTGGCCAAGCTGCTGGAGATGCCGCTGCCCGCGCTCAAGACCAAGCTCGCGGACGAGGACAAGACCTTCGTCTGGATCAAGCGCCAGCTCGACTGGGAGGTCGGCCAGCAGATCGCCGCCCTCGACATCAAGGGCATCTACCAGCGCAAGGAATACAAGCGCCAGTACCCCGAAGGCGAATCGGCCGCGCACGTGGTGGGCTTCACCAATGTGGAAGACCATGGCCAGGAAGGCATGGAGCTGGCCTTCGACCAGCAGCTGGCCGGCAAGGCCGGCTCGCGACGCGTCATCAAGGACCGCCTGGGCCGCGTGGTGGAGGGCGTGGGCGCCGAGGTGCCGCCGGTGGACGGGCAGGACATGCAGCTGTCCATCGACAGCAAGGTGCAGTTCTTCGCCTACCAGAAGCTGCGCGACCAGGTGGCGCTGCACAAGGCCAAGGCTGGCAGCGTGGTGGTGATCGACGCGCACACGGGCGAGCTGCTGGCGCTGGCCAACTACCCGAGCTACGTGCCCGACAAGCGCCAGAACCTCACCGGCGAGCAGCTGCGCAACCGCGCGCTCACCGACGTGTTCGAGCCCGGCTCCACCATGAAGCCGTTCACCATCGGCCTGGCGCTGGAGACCGGCCGCGTGCGCCCGGAAACCATCGTGGACACCAACCCCGGCCGCGTCACCATCACGGGCTCGACCATCTCCGACACGCACAACTACGGCGTGCTCACGGTCGAGGGCGTGATCCAGAAATCCAGCAACGTGGGCACCACCAAGATCGCCATGCAGATGCCGGCGCGCGAGATGTGGGAGACCTTCTCGGCGGCCGGTTTCGGGCAGAAGCCGCAGATCCACTTCCCCGGCGTGGTGAGCGGCCGCCTGCGGCCCTACAAGACCTGGCGCCCGGTGGAGCAGGCCACCATGTCCTACGGCTACGGCCTGTCTGCCAGCCTGCTGCAGATGGCGCGCTCGTACACGGTGTTCGCCAACGGCGGCCAGATCATTCCCGCCACCATGCTCAAGTCGAGCACGCCGGCGGTCGGCGTGCCCGTGTTCTCCGAGCGCACGGCCGACCAGGTGCGCAAGATGCTGCAGATGGCCGCGGGCCCCGGCGGCACGGGCCAGCAGGCGCAGACCGTGGGCTACTCGGTGGGCGGAAAATCCGGCACCGCGCGCAAGCAGGTGGGAAAGAGCTATGCCTCGGGCAAGTACCGGGCGTGGTTCACCGGCATGGCGCCGATCGACAAGCCGCGCATCATCGTCGCGGTGATGATCGACGAGCCCAGCAACGGCGTGTTCTACGGCGGTGCGGTGGCGGCGCCGGTGTTCAGCGCCGTGGTGCAGCAGACCCTTCGCATGATGGGCGTGCAGCCCGACATGGCCGTCAAGCCCCAGATCGTGGCCAACACCGTGGAGGAATCGCTATGACGACGACCCCGCTGCTCACCTCGGTGCACGACGCCGTGCAATGGCTGGCCGCCCGGGTGACCGGTACGCTGCAGACCGACAGCCGGCTCATCCAGCCCGGCGACGGCTTCATCGCCTGGCCGGGCGCCGCCACCGATGGCCGCGCCCATGTGGGCGATGCGCTGGCGCGTGGCGCCATGGCCTGCCTGGTCGAGCACGAAGGCATCGAGGCCTTCGATTTCGCCCATGCGCCGGTGGCCGCGCTGCGCGGGCTCAAGGCCATCACCGGAACGCTGGCGGCCGAGTGGTTCGGCCACCCCACGCAGTCGATCGACGTGCTGGCCGTCACCGGCACCAACGGCAAGACCA
>NZ_BAAJYS010000186.1:0-7317 GCF_057543315.1 Acidovorax sp. KPB24-07 | reverse complement strand
TGGCCGCCTTGCCGCCCCAGTTGCGGGACCTGGGCCCAGCGCAGCTCGCGCGGCGCCTGCGCCGCCCGGCGGCGTCGTTGCAGGGTGGCGATGCACTGCCGGAGATCGACCTGAGCGCCGAGCAGGAAAGCGCCCGCGCCGCCATCGCCGCCGAACCCGGGCCCTTCCTGCTCTACGGCAGCACTGGCAGCGGCAAGACCGAGGTCTACCTGCGCTGCGTGCAGGAGGCGCTGGAGGCCGATCCGGCGGCGCAGGCACTGGTGATGGTGCCCGAGATCAACCTCACCCCCCAGCTGGAGGAGCGCTTCACCGCCCGCTTCGCGCCCCGCTACGGCGCGGGCAGCGTGGTCTCGCTGCACAGCGGCATGACCAACCCGCAGCGCCTCAAGAGCTGGCTGGCGGCGCATGCGGGCACGGCGCGCATCGTGCTGGGCACGCGCATGTCGGTGTTCGCCAGCATGCCGGGCCTGGCGCTCGTCGTGGTGGACGAGGAGCATGACGCCAGCTACAAGCAGCAGGAAGGCGCCCGCTACTCGGCCCGGGACCTGGCCATCTGGCGCGGCCGCGACCAGGGCGCCAAGGTGGTGCTGGGCTCGGCCACGCCCTCGCTGGAAAGCTGGCATGCCAGCCGGCCCGCCGAAGCCGGCATCCCGGCCGGGCGCTACCGGCGGCTGCACATGCCCAGCCGCATCGGCGCCGGCGAACTGCCGCACGTGCGTCTGGTGGACATGGGCCAGCAGCCGCGCGGCGCCGTGTTCTCCGCCCCGCTGCTGGCGGCCATCACCCAGCGCGTGGAGCGCGGCGAGCAGTGCCTGGTGCTGCTCAATCGCCGCGGCTTCGCGCCCGTGCTGCACTGCAGCGACTGCGGCTGGAAAAGCGACTGCCCGCACTGCAGCGCGCACCAGGTCTTTCACAAGATCGACCGCACCCTGCGCTGCCACCACTGCGGCTACACCCAGCGGGTGCCACACGCCTGCCCGGGCTGCGGCAACCCCGACATCGCCCCCATCGGCCGCGGCACCGAGCAGCTGGAAGAACAACTGTCCGCCCTGCTGCGCAACGTGATCACGCCCGAGCGACGGGCGGCACGCGTCGCCCGCATCGATGCCGACACCACCAAGGCCAAGGGCGCGCTCGAATCCCAACTGGCCCAGGTGCATGCGGGCGAGGTGGATGTGCTGGTGGGCACGCAGATGGTGGCCAAGGGCCACGACTTTCGGCGCATCACGCTCGTGGCGGCGGTGCAGCCCGACGGCGCGCTGTTTTCCAGCGACTTCCGGGCCCCCGAGCGCCTCTTCGCCCTGCTGCTGCAGGCCGCCGGCCGCGCGGGGCGCGATGCACGCTACGTGGCCGAGCAAGGCAGCCGGTGCGAGATGTGGGTGCAGACCTACCACCCCGACCATGCGGTGTACGCCGCGCTGCGCCGGCACGACTACCCCGCGTTCGCCGACAGCCAACTGGCCGAGCGGGCCGAAGCCGCCATGCCGCCCTTCGCCTACCAGGCGCTGGTGCGCGCCGACGCGCGCACGCAAGAGGTGGCCCAGGCGTTCCTGGCCGCGGCCAGCGCCGCCGCGCAAGCCGATGGGTTGCCGGGACTGGAGCATGTCACGCTGTTTCCCCCCGTGCCCCTGGCGATCCAGCGGGTGGCCAACGTGGAGCGCGCGCAGATGCTGCTGGAGAGCGGCAGCCGCGCGGCACTGCAGCGCTTTCTGTCGGCCTGGCAGCCGGTGCTGCACGCCACGCGCGGGGCGCCGGAGCACAAGGGGCTGATCCGCTGGCTGGTGGATGTGGACCCGCTGACGATCTGATCCCCCGGCGGGGCAGCGCCTGGCAGGTTGGCGTCACGCAACATCGATCGCTATCAAATAGATAGCACAACGCCTAAGTCAATATTGCGGTGGCGGCCGAAAAGCTCAGAAATGCCAGCGCGGTGGAGACCAGGATGATCCGCGCGATGCGCCCGTTGTGGGCGCCGAAGCGCTCGGCCAGCAGCGACACGTTGCTGGCGCTCGGCAGCGCCGCCACCAGCACCAGCACCGTGTGTGCGAACGGCGTGAGCGGCACGCCCGCCGCGATCGCACCGTGCCCCGCGCCCCAGACGAGCAGCGGATGCACGAACAGCTTGGCCAGCGCGACCGGCACGTAGTCGCGCGGGGGCACGCGGTCGTGCTGGTTCATCTGCGAGCGCGCCAGAACGGCGCCGATCGTGAACAGCGCCACGGGCGACGCCGCGCCGGCCAGCATCGCCACCGTCTGGTCGAGCGGGCCGGGTAACTTCCACTGGAATGCGGACGCCACGGCCCCCAGTGCGATGGCCCAGGGCATGGGGTTGCTCGCCATGCCGCGCAAGGCCCGTCGCACCGCCACCGCCACGCCGTGCGTGCCCACGCCGTCCAGCCGCGACAGGGCGATGCACAGCGAGGTCGTGAGCACCATGTCCACCAGCATCGTCAGGATGGCCGGCCCCGCCGCCGAGGCCCCGAGCAGCGCCACCAGCAGCGGCACGCCCATGAAGCCGGTGTTGGGAAAGGCCGCCACCAGCGCGCCGAAGGCGGCATCGTTCCAACCCAGTCGCACCCGGGTGAGCGCCACCGTGGCGCCGACCAGGGCCAGGCCGCACAGGATGTACAGGCCCGCCACCGCCGGGTCCAGCAACTGGCCGATGGGCGTGTTCGCGCCCAGGCGGAACAGCATGCACGGCAGCGCGAAAAACAGCACGAACGCATTCAGCCCGGGAATGGCCGCCTGCGGGAGCGCGCCCGCGCGCGCGGCCAGGTAGCCGCAGAGCACGAGCGCGAAGAAGGGAAAGGTGATGGAAAGAACCGACAGCACGGCCCATTGTCGGCGCAAGGCGGCGTGCAGAGCGCCGCGCGTCACCGCGAAAAAAAGCCCGCACGGGGCGGGCAGCGGGACCAGGGCCGATTCCAGGCCCCGGTGGCGTGGCGCAGCGCGCCGCAGCCTGTCCGGTCAGATCTGCACGCCCTGCTCCACTTCCTGCACCTTGCGGCGTGCCAGGGCGAGGTTGGAGCGCTCCTTGTCGAGCACTAGGTAGATGAACAGGCCTTCGTGCGCGGCCAGGGGGCGGATCACGTGGTACTGCTTGCCCAGCGTGATGAGGATGTCGTCGATCTTGTCGGCCAGGCCCAGCGAGCGCATGGTCTTGTTCTTGGCACGGACCACTTCGGTGTTGCCAGCGGCCGCCAGTTCCATGTCCACGCCGCTGCCGACGCTGCCCAGCAGCATGCCGCTGCCGCTGTCCACCACGGCCGCGCACAGGGCGCCGTCGATGGAATGGAGTTGGTTCAGAGATTCTTGAAGGGAGGCCATGGGTTCGATTCCTTAAAGAGAAAGAGACGAAAGGGGGAGCAAGCACACATGCGCGCCGCCGGCCGACCCGGCAACACGCGGGGAATCATTCGGGGCGGGCCAGTTGCTGGGCGACCTCGCCGGCGGTCCACAGGGCCCGCCCGAGCACGGCCTGCTTTTCCAGC
The DNA here is from genome assembly GCF_057543315.1 of Acidovorax sp. KPB24-07. Lineage (NCBI taxonomy): Bacteria > Pseudomonadati > Pseudomonadota > Betaproteobacteria > Burkholderiales > Comamonadaceae > Acidovorax > Acidovorax sp. KPB24-07. Next base: position 3,826 of record NZ_BAAJYS010000186.1, on the reverse strand, counting down.
ACCAGGCACAGGATGCAGGGGAAGGCGCCGCCGATGGCCTGGAAGATCGCCAGGCCCGCCTCGGTCTCGAAGGTGAGGCGGCGGCAGCCGGGATAGTCGATCTCGCGGCCCACGGCACGGGCCATTGCCATGAGCGAGCCCGCCATGGCCGCCAGCCGGCGCACCTCCAGGCCGCCGCCCACCGACAGCGAGGCCACCTCGAAGCCGTCGAGGGTGGTCACCAGCGCCATGCGCACGTCGCCCGCGGGGGCCACCACGCGGTCCAGCACCTCCCGGGCCGCCTGCGCGCGCTCGGGGGGGACGATGTTCGCCTTGTTCATCATGGGATTTCAGTCGATTTCGTTCTGCAGGGAGAGCATGGAAGCCAGCACGCCGACGGCCTCCAGCAGTTGGCCGCGGTCGCGCGGATCGGCTTCCAGGATGGGGACCACGCCGTGCGGCGAGGCCGAGAGCGCGAGGCCGAACGCCTCGATCTGCGCGGGCGTGGCGGGACGGGCGCTGAGCACCAGGGCCAGCGGCGGATCGGGCTGCACGGCCATTTCGGCGAGCAGGTCGAGCGTCTCGCCCACGGCCGAGGGACGGGCCACGTCGGCCATGATGAAGACGCCCATCGACACCGAGAGGATCCATTGCCGCACGAAGTCGAAGCGGTCCTGCCCCGGGCAGCCGCACACCTGCACGTGCTCGCCATCGCCCAGGTCGATCTCGCCGAACTCCGCGCCCACGGTGGTGAACGCCTTGGAATGCGCCGCCCGGTCGAGGTTGGGCACGTCGGAAGACGCCATCACGTCGCCGCACAGCGAGCGCAGCGCGGTGGTCTTGCCGATGCCCATGGGCCCCACGAGCGCGATGCGCGGCAGTGCCCCGTTCATGCCTGGCCTCCACCGCGCACCCAGCGCGTGAGCCGCTGAACCAGCCCGCCGTGCCCGGAGGGCTTCGGGCGGTCGGCGCGCACGGCCGGTGCCGATGCCGCCGTTTCGGTGCGCAGCACGTTGCGGCGGGACAACTCGGCCAGCAGCGCCTGCGCAGCGGCGGGCTCCAGGCCGCTGTGCTCGCACAACTGCGCCAGGCTGACTGGGGCGCGGGTGAGCAACGCGAGCGACCGCACATGGCCGCCCGAGCGGAACGGCGCCCCCAGGGACACCCAGGTGCTCAGCCGGAACCGCTGCTGGGGGTCACCGAACGCGGCGCGCGCCGCGGCGGGAGACTCCCACGCCGTGTCGGCGGAGGCGGCCGTCATCGTCTGGCGCGCCCGCCAGTCCATCAGGAACACGGCGGCACGGTCCAGCACGTCGATCAGGTCCGCCAGCGTATAGCCGGTCTGCAGGCGCGCGGTCCACTGCGCCTGGGGCGCCTTGTCGGGAAACGAGCCCCCCACGCAGACCAGGCACGGCGCGCGGGAGCCGGGCTGCGCCGCGCTGGCGTCGTCCAGCAGCAGCACCTGGGCCTCGGCGGCCGGCACTTCATGCCAGCGGAGCAACGATTTGCGCGACGCCACGCTGAACAGCTTGTGGAACCGCTCGTAAAAGTGGGGAGTGAGCATCTCTGCGGCCACCCCCGCTGAAGCATCGCGCATGGCGGTGACCCCGGTGGAAATCAAATGGATGGGCCCAGTATAAAGACGCACATTGATACATTGTCAAGAAATTGCTAAATATGAAAAAAATGATTTAGCTGTTTGCCCCCATTCCGGATTTCGCCGAACCACTCCTACAAAACCCGGTTAAAAGGGCCGGCTCGACTCCGGCCCATCCCGGTATCATTGCGCGCTCCTGCCCCTTCTCCCTCGGAAGCGGTGCTCCACCCGTGCCTCGCCGGCGCCTGTCCACCCCCTTCCTTTTTGCGCATGTCCGCCGGTCTCAATCTCGCCCAGCTCCAGGCGGTCCACTACACCGAGGGGCCATGCCTCGTGCTGGCGGGCGCAGGTTCGGGCAAGACGCGGGTGATCACCCACAAGATCGCCCGGCTGATCGAAACGGGGCTGGAGGCGCGCCGCATCGCCGCCATCACCTTCACCAACAAAGCCGCCGCCGAGATGCGCGAGCGCGCGCAGGGCCTCATCGGCCGTGCGGCCAAGGACGTGCTGGTGTGCACGTTCCACGCGCTGGGCGTGCGCATGGTGCGCGAAGACGGGCATGTGCTCGGGCTCAAGCCCCAGTTCAGCATCCTCGATGCGGACGACGTGACCGGCATCCTCAAGGACGCGGCCGGCGGCACGACCGACATGGCCACCGCCCGCCAGTGGCAGTGGACCATCAGCAAGTGGAAGAACATGGGCCTGAACGCCCAGGAATCGCTGGCGCAGGCCGCGGACGACAACGAGCGCAGCATCGCCGTCCTGATGGCGCGCTACGAAGAACGCCTCACCGCCTACCAGAGCGTCGATTTCGACGACCTCATCGGCATGCCGCTGCGCCTGCTGCGCGACCACCCCGAGGTGCGCAGCAAATGGCAGCGGGTGCTGGGCCACGTGCTCGTGGACGAGTACCAGGACACCAACGCAACGCAGTACGAGCTGCTCAAGCTGCTCGTGGGCGAGCGCGCGCGCTTCACCGCGGTGGGCGACGACGACCAGTCCATCTACGGCTGGCGCGGCGCCACGCTGGACAACCTGAAAAAGCTGCCGGTCGACTTTCCGCAGCTCAAGGTGATCAAGCTGGAGCAGAACTACCGCTCCACCAGCGCCATCCTGCGCGCGGCCAACAACGTGATCCAGCCCAACCCCAAGCTGTTTCCCAAGACGCTGTTCTCCGAGCTGGGCGAAGGCGAGCCGGTGCGCGTGGTGGACGCCGACAGCGAGGAGCACGAGGCCGAGCGCGCCGTGGCCCGCATCCAGAGCCTGCGTGCCGCGGCCAACCCGCCGCCGGCCTGGAAGAGCTTTGCCCTCCTCTACCGCGCCAACCACCAGGCCAAGCCGTTCGAGAAGGCGCTGCGCAAGGCCAACATCCCCTACAAGGTCTCGGGCGGCACGAGCTTCTTCGACCGCGCGGAAATCAAGGACCTGTGCGCCTGGTTCCGCCTGTGGATCAACAACGACGACGACCCGGCGTTCCTGCGCTCCATCACCAGCCCCAAGCGCGGCATCGGGCACACCACGCTGGGCGCACTGGGCGAATTCGCCACCAGGCACAAGCTGAGCATGTTCGGCGCGCTGTTCAACGGCATGCTGCCGGCGGCCATCCCCAAGCGCGCGCTCGACGGGCTGATGGAGTTCGGGCGCTACGTCAACGACCTCGAATACCGCGCCCGGCACACGCACGGTGCCGAGGATTCGCGCGCCTTCCTGGCCGACTGGCTCAAGGAAATCGACTACGAAAAGCACCTGTACGAAGGCGAGGACAGCGAGAAGGTCGCCGCCGCGCGCTGGAGCAACGTGCTGGAGTTCTGCGACTGGATGTCGCAGCGTGCCGGCGGCCAGATCGACGACACCTCGGGCAGCGTCGTCACCAAGGAGACCAAGAGCCTGCTGGAGGTCTCGCAGACCATCGCACTGCTGTCCACCATCAGCGAGCGCGAGAAGGACCAGGACATGGTCACGCTGTCCACGCTGCACGCCTCCAAGGGCCTGGAGTGGCCGCATGTGGTGCTGGTGGGCGTGACCGAGGGCATGCTGCCCTTCAAGCTCGACGACGACGAGGGCCGGCAGCTCAAGGTGAGCGACGACACGCTGCAGCGCCTGCAGGAAGAGCGCCGCCTGATGTACTGGGAATCACCCGCGCCAGCGCAGCCCTGGCCGTCAGCTGGACCAAAAAAGCGCAAGAAGGGCCGCGAGATGGTGAACGCGCAGCCAGCCGCTTCATCGCCGAGATGGCGCTGGACAAGAACA
>NZ_BAAJYS010000185.1:0-7339 GCF_057543315.1 Acidovorax sp. KPB24-07 | reverse complement strand
GGCTCGCTGCGGGCGGGCCCGGCCAGCGCGGCCCAGCAGGCCAGGCCGAGCCACAGCAGGGGGCGAAGCCGCCACCACGAAACGGACCGGAGCGGTGGGGGGCGGGTGGGACAAACGGTGGGCACGCCGGCAAAGGGGGGGGCGGCAAGGAAGGCGGGCAGCATGCCGGCAAGTGTCCGCGATGGGCCGCGCGGGAGGGCCGAAGGCCCATGCCGACGGACGTTGCGGCGCGCGCTGCATGTGGTGCCGAACGCACAAATGCAAGACCGAATGTCAACAATTGTTGAATTCTGAAAACCGCAGAGCCCACCCCCTAGATTCGCGGCACTCCCGGCCACGCCGGCAAGGCACCGCGCGCCGGTCCTCCCTTGCCAACGACCCCCTTCCGGCCCTCGCCAGGGCCCCCGCGGCGTCGCGGCGTGCCCGGACCTGCTCACTACAACAATCTGGAGATCGGTATGGTTCTTTCCTTTGCACGGCGGGCTGCGGGCCTGCTGTGGCCTGCTGCTTTCGCTTCTGCGCCCGCGCGCAGACCTGCCGCCCGCCCAGGCCTGCCGGGCGGGCGGGGATACGGGCTGCTGCTGGCCGGGTGCCTGCTGGCACCCGGGGCCGTGCTGGCCCAGACCACCGACATCCTGGTCAACCAGGACGCGGTGCCCGCATCGGCCTCGGGCCCGGCGGGCGGCACCTTCCATTACGTGGTGACGGTGCGGCACAACACCGGCAGCGCGGCCACCGGCGTGGTCCTTACCGACAAGCTGCCCGTGGGCGCGGTGTTCCAGTCGGTCACGACGACCCCGGCGGGCATGGCCTGCACGCCGGCCATCACCCCTGGCACAGCCATCACGGTCGCCAACCAGACGGTGCAGTGCGACCTGGGCTCGATGGCGGTCAATTCCACCAAGGTGGTGGATTTCGAGGTGGTGCTTCCGACGGTCTCGACCAACTGGATCAACAACGCCCGCGTGACGCGCAACGAGACCGATTCGGACCCCAGCAACGACGCGCTGGACCGCCGCATCACCACGACCGAGGCCGCCGACCTGGCCCTGGCCGTCACCACCAATCCCACGGCGCCTCCCGGCAACCCGCTCTCGCCCGGCCAGCCCTACCGCTATGTGGTGGACGTGAGCAACCAGGGACCCATCGGCATTCCCGCCGCAGGGCGCGTGGAGGTCATGTTCAGCGTGCCCACGGGCGCCTCGTTCACCCGCGTGGGCGGCAGCAACGGATGGACCTGCACGCCCACGGCCTCGAACGCTTCGCCGCTCGTGTCCCCCGGCGCCCCCACGCCCGCCACGGTGGTCACCTGCTCCCACGCCGGTGCGCTGGCCAATGGCGGCACGGTGCCGTCGCTGGAGGTGGACGCCGCTCCCAATGTGACCGGCTCCATCACGACGTCGTTCTCGGTCAAGGGCTACAAGGATGCGTCCACGGAAATGCCCGACGGGCAGACCGCCAACAACACCGGCACGGCCGAAGTCAACGTGGCCGGCACGGCCTCGGACGTCTCCGTCACCAAGGCCGTGAACGGTGCCACGACCTATGGGCTCAACGACCAGGTGACCTACACGGTCACGCCCCGGCTGAACGGCGGCACCTTGCTCACCGGCGTGCCCGTGCAGGTGGTCGACACGCTGGGTGCGGGCCTGTCGTTCGTGTCCGCCACGGGCACGGGCTGGACCTGCAGCGCGGCGGGCCAGGTGATCACCTGCGACCTGCCCGGCGGCTATGCGGGCGCCAACTTCAGCAACCTGCCGGCGATCACGGTGGTGGCCTTGGTGCAGCAGACGGGCACGCTGCCCAACACCGTCACGATCGACGTGCCGACCCGCACCGATCCCGACACAACCAACAACTCGCCGGCCAGCGTCTTCATCACGGCGACCAACGTGGCCGACCTGCAGATCACGAAGACCGCGTCCAACTACGTGAACGGCCAGGGCGTGGCCGTGGCCATCGGCCAGACCTACCAGTACCGCCTGACGGCACGCAACCGCGGACCGCTCGCCATCGCGCCGGCCGCCGCCACCGTGCCGGCCGCCCCGAGCATCGTCGTCTCCGACTCGGTGCCCGCCGGCGTGACCCTGACGGGCCTCAACGCGGCCTCGGGCGCGGGCTGGACCTGCTCGGCACTGCCGCTGGTGGGCCCGGGCACCTTCACCTGCGAGCGCACGGCCGGACTGGCCGTGAATGCGAATGCCCCCGACATCGTGGTCAACGCAGTGCGCACGACCGCGGGCTCGGCCACCAACAACGCCTGCGTGAAGTTCAGCCCCGAGACGGGCGGCACCCGCGAGGACCCGTGGTACACCGACCCCGCGCACGGCATCAACTGCCAGGGCGTGGGCGTCGGCGCATCCGACCAGACCCCCGGCAACGAGGTGCAGGCGGACCTGAGCATCGTCAAATCCGTGGACAAGCCCACGGTGCCTGCCGGCGACGTGCTGACTTACACGATGGTGGTGACCAACAACGGCACCAGCGCCGCCACCAACGTGAGCCTGCGCGACGTGCTGCCCAGCCTGGTGACCAGCGCATCGGCCCCGGGCCTGGTGTCGGTGAACACCACCGCCGGCACCTGCACGCCCTCGGGCGCGTCCAACGTCAACACCGCCACGCTGCTGTGCTCGCTCGGCACGCTCAACAGCGGCGCCAGCGCGACGGTGACCGTGGCGATCCGGCCCACGGTGGCCACCACCGCGAACCGCACCAACACCGCCACGGCCTATTCGCCCGAAGTGGTGGACCCGGTCCTGGGCAACAACACCGCATCGGTGACGAGCCAGGTCACGGCCCGGGTGGACCTGGTGGCCTCCAAGACCGTCTCGCCCACGCCGACCGCGATCTCGGGCGAACCCATCACGTACGTGGTGCGCGCCAGGAACAATGGCCCGTCGTCGGCCGAAAACGTGTGGCTGAGGGACGTGCTGCCCGCCAACGGGGTGCTGATCGGCACGCCCGTCGCCTCCAACGGCGGCGTGTGCGATGCGGTGCCCCCCGGCAACGGCGGCACGCTGAACTGCCGCTGGGGCACCACGGGCAACAGCGTGTTCCTCGCCAATGGCGGCCAGTACGAGGTGACCTACCGCCTGCGTGCGGCGGGCGCCTGGGCCCCGGGCGTGAAGCTCTCCAACACGGTCGAGATCGGCACCGCGACGGACGAGCCCGTGCTGACCAACAACCAGGCCGCGGCCGAGATCACGCTGACCCAGCCCGAGTTGGACATCCTGGTGTCGATGGCGCACAGCGCCGACGCCATCGCCCTGGGCGCCGAGACGACCTACACCATCACCGTGAAGAACTCGGGCCCGTCGTTCGGTACGAACGTGGTGATGACGGACACGTTCCCGGTGACCCACCCCACGAACGGCGCCTCTTCGGCCACATTCGGCTTCACGGGCGGCCTCACGGTGGACAAGGGCGGCGTCTGCACCGTGCCGGCCATCGGCGCGACCTCGGGCGGCGTGTCGTGCACCTTCCCGGGCCTGGCCAAGGACGAGGTGGCCACCATCACGTTCAAGATGAAGGCGACGAGCCTGCCGGCCGGGGCCGCGTCGGGCACGATCTTCCACAGGGCCGTGGTGTCGGTGAGCGAAACCGAGTTCCTGCAGGGCGGACAGAACACGCAGGTCAACAACACCACGTACGACCAGACCTCCACCAAGCGCGACCCGATCGCCACCGACCTGTCGATCCTCAAGGCCGGCCCCGATGGCCCGATCGCCCCGGGCGCGGACGTGGACTACACCTTCACCGTGCGCAACAACGGCAACCTGACCAGCAACGGCGCCCAGGTGGTGGACCCGCTGCCCGCGGGGCTGACGTTCGTCTCCTCGTCCGACTGCGTGGCTGCGGGTACCTCGGTGACCTGCTCGGTGGGCGAACTGCTGGCGGGCGCGAGCCGCACCCTGCGCGTCAAGACGCGCCTGGCGCAGCCCTACACCGGCAACGGACCGCTGGTGAACACGGCGACGCTGGACGCGCCGGGCGACACCGACCCCACCAACAACACGTCGAGCAAGACCACGACCGTGCAGCCGCCGCCCGATGCGATCGCCAGCGTGCCGACGCTGTCGCAGTGGGCATTGATCCTGCTGTCGTGCCTGCTGGGTGGACTGGCGCTGCGCCAGTCCCACGGCCCGCGCCGGCGCTGACCTGGCACGGGGGGCTCACCTCCAGGGAAAAAGGGCGGTCCCGAATGCGGGACCGCCCTTTTTTTTGATGGATGGCGGATCAGGGGGCTGAGAGAGTCGTCGGCGCGTGCCGCCGGCGCTGGCGCCCAGGCTCAGGCGGATTGTGTGGCGTCGACCACGTCCAGGCGGTAGCCCATGCCATACACCGCGTTGACGACGTAGCCGTTCTCCGGCGACAGGGCCAGCTTGTTGCGCAGCCGCGAGACGTGCGTGTCCAGCGAGCGCGAGGGCACGTCCTGCACCTCGCTCCAGACGCTCTGGCGCATGTGCTCGCGCGACAGCAGGCGGCCCGCGTTCTGGAACATGAACAGCGCCAGGTCGTATTCCTTGTTCTTCAGGTCCACGGCCGTGCCGTCCATCCACAGCGTGCGCGTCTTGGGCTCGAAGCGGTAGCGGCCGAAATCGAGCGTGCGCGCCACGGTGGACGGGTACGCCCGGCGCAGCAGCGCCGCGGTGCGGGCCATGAGTTCGCCCATGCGGATGGGCTTGGTCATGAAGTCGTCGGCGCCACAGTTGAGCGCCTCGACCACGTCCTGCTCGGCATTGCGGCGCGTCACGAACAGGATGGGCATCTGCGGCGCCAGGCCGGCGCGCAGGGTGCGCACCACTTCCATGCCGCTCATGTCGGGCAGGTGCCAGTCCACGATCAGCAGATCGAAGGTCTCTGTGCGCAGCGCCTTGAGCAGGCTGGTGCCCTCGGTGAAGGGGTGGAACAGGTGCCCGGCATGTTCGACAGAGGCCTGGATCAGCTCCATCAGGATCGGGTCGTCGTCAAGGGCAGCGATACGCATGGGACACCAGGAAACGGCAAAGGCAATGGAATACGGACCGCCGGTAGGGCGCGGCGAGGTGCCGAAACTACCTTTTAATTTCGCTATCGGTTGGAATGTGACAATTGTTAACATTCATCGAAAATCCGCGGTATGTATTCGTGGCATCGACGCATCGGTGGCGCTTCGAGTGCGCCGGGGTCCCTTGTGTCGCGCGCAGACATGGCCGCATTGGCAGCCGCGGTTTCGTTTGAATGCTCCGTTCTTCGCCTTGCCTCGCCGTTGCCCAGCGCTTTCAGGGAATATGGGCCGTTCAAAAACTGGAGGACAGCTTCATGGGCAATTGCATCGGCGGCTCCAGCGGGAACGCTTCCGTTCGCCGCCGTCAGGATCAAGGCACGGCAAGTACCAATGCCGGTGTGCAGGCCGAACAATCGGCATCGGCTGCGTTCGGCGTCGATGCGGCGCTGTCCGGGCTGCGGTCCCGCGAACGGAGAATCAATGGACTGCTGGGCCCCGACACCAATGAGTTGCTTGGTTCGCCCGTACGCAGGGAACTCGAATCCTTGCGCACGCGGGTGCAGTCAGCGGCGGGACATTTGACGGCGCTGCAGCAAACGCTGAATCGCCAGAACTCTCAACGCATCGACCTGGGCGATGACCCGGTGGGTGCCGTGCAATTGTTGACCGCACAGTCCGAACGATTGGGAAGGCAAGTGGAGCCCGTCATCCAGAGACACGAGGATGCCATCGACGACCTGCAGAACCGCGCGGGCTTGGCAGAGGATCATCCGTCCACGCGCCTTCCGCAGGGCCGCTAAGGCCATCGAGCATCTTGTGCTCGCTGCTCTTATGCCGACAGCGGCGCTTCCTGCATCGCCTCCATCTGCTCGCGCAGCATGTCGACCTGCCCGCGCCAGTAGTCGCTGCTGCCAAACCAGGGGAAGTTGATCGGAAAGATCGGGTCGTTCCAGCGGCGCGCCAGCCAGGCGCTGTAGTGGATCAGCCGCAGCGTGCGCAGCGGCTCGATCAGGGCCAGCTCGCGCCGGTCGAAGGGGCGGAACTGCTCGTAGCCGTCCAGCAGCGCGGACAGCTGCACGGTGCGCTGGCGGCGGTCGCCGGACAGCAGCATCCACAGGTCCTGCACGGCCGGGCCGGTGCGCGCATCGTCCAGGTCCACGAAGTGCGGGCCGCCGCCGGGCCGGTCGGTGGGCGTCCACAGCACGTTGCCGGGGTGGCAGTCGCCGTGCAGGCGCAGCGGGCGCGCATCCTTCAAGGCAAACGTGCCGCCTGCCGAGGTATTCCATGCACTTTGTGCTATTAATTTAATAGCATCTTCGCAGGCGCTGCGCCAGGCCGACTGCTGGTCCAGCGGGATGATCTCCTGGGCCAGCAGCCAGTCGTGCGGCTCCTGCGCGAAGGTGGCCGCGTCCAGCGCCGGGCGCAGCGCGAAGGGCCGGGCCTCGCCCACGGTGTGGATGCGGGCGAGGAAGCGGCCGATCCACTCCAGCACCTCGAAGTCGTCCAGCTCGGGCGTGCGCCCGCCGCGCCAGGGGCTGACCGAGAACGCGAAGCCCGCGTGCTGGTGCAGCGTGCGGTCCTGCAGCACCAGCGGGGCGACCATGGGCACCTCGGCCTGGGCGAGTTCGGCGGCGAACGCGTGCTCTTCCAGGATCTGCGCATCGCTCCAGCGGCCCGGCCGGTAGAACTTGGCGACGACGCGGCTGCCGTCTTCCAGCGACACCTGGTACACGCGGTTTTCGTACGAGCCCAGGGCCATGAGGCGGCCGTCACCGTACAGGTCCACGCTGGCGAGCGCGTCCAGCACGAGGTCGGGGGTGAGGGGCGCGTAGGGATGCGAGGAAGAAGGGGTGGGCTCGGTGCCGGGCAGGTTATCCATGGGGAGCATTGTCGCCCCCGGCCAGTTCGGTGAAGGGCAACTGCTGCTTGACCAGGATGACGGTGCATGGCGCATCGCGGGCCACGCGGATCGGAATGGTGTCGATGAAGCGCTGCAGCGGCACACCGTGCGTGGCCGCGCCCAGGATCATCACGCCCACGCGGTTGCCCTGCGCGTAGCGCACCAGGGCCTGGGCCACATCGCTCGCCTCGATCACCTGGTGGCTGGCGCTGTGGCCGGCCAGGTCGAGCCCGGCGGACCACTGGCGCAGGCGCACCAGGTGGCGGCGGTGCAGCGTGGTTTCGCTGCGCTCGCTGTCCGATGCGCTGCTGGCCGAGGGCGAGATCACGGTCACGCAGGCCAGCCGCGCCCCGGGGCGGATGCCCAGCGAGCGCGCCGCCGCCTGGCGCAGCGAGTACAGCGTGGCATCGCTCGCGTCCTCGCCCGGCACGGCCACCATGAGGATGGGCGCC